>CAZULH010000016.1:13794-15725 GCA_964621105.1 uncultured bacterium | reverse complement strand
CTTCCATGGTTTTGAACGCTAGCGATTATTGCCGGCATAAAAAAATGGAAGAAGAGCTGTTTTTAAAGGGGCCTAATCAGGGGCAGCTGCAGGCAGATCCGTATGTTCCGAATTTTTCTTCTACAACCGGCAACAGGTCCCTATGCCATGAAGGGGCGGAAGCAGTGAAAGGCCATCTGCGGTTTTTACAAGGGGATGTCATGGGCATGTTTGAAGGGTTTACGGGGATTAACCTATCTGAACCTTCTTCGTATTCGGAACATGAAGGAAGACGTCTTGGAAGGGCCAAAATCGAGCTTTTCGGCAAGGTTATGAGTATTACAGGCCCTATAGTAACAGCCTTTGGATTTAAATCGTTGGTAAGCGGATCTGCTCTTACTTTAGGAAGCGGAGGAACAGCGGTTGTTGCAGGGGGCGCTATTTCAGCATCAGGCGTGGGAGAAATAGCTCTAGGGGCCGGAATGAGTATTCTTGGTGGGAAAATTTTAGATAATAATCGATGCCTGCGAAAATTAGATAAATCATATAATCAATCATTTTCTGATGATATTAATCCTAAAATTTATCATCAACTAGATAAACAATTACAACAACATGGACCTAAATCAATTTATAAGGCTTTAAACTCAGCAGAAAAAACATTGTTAGAACATAAAACTAAACTTCCTAACTTGCGATATAAATCGCAGGTAGAGGGGACAATCAAAAATGTTGAAAAACAAATCAATACAATACATAAATTTATTCAAGATAAAGGATTGTAAATAGTTATGGAAAGTATAGGGAAATATTTAGAAAGGAATGTCATATTTATGAAGTCTAATGAAATTGTTGATTCTGATCTCAAAGCCTCTTTAATTTTAGTGTGTTTTGAAAAAGTTGAATTAATGGCAATGGATAGAGTTATAAAAATGATTATAAAAAAAACGCCAATGGGTATAGCTATTTATAAAGAAAAACGTGCTTTTGATTCCTTATTAAGGAATTTACAATATCATTACGATCCTCAGTTTCATATAACAACACAATATATTTCAGAAAATAACCTGGATGATTTCTTTTTTTCTAATTGGCCTGTTGAAAGTCGATTTGATGATTGGAATAATTATGTTGTGATTATTTCAGGAAATGAAAAATTTTATAAAAAAATTAAAGCTGAAATTTTAAAAAAAGATATTTTGACCTAGTCTTTTTTTATTAGCATAGAAAGAAATGGGGGGATCGTGCATTTGAATAAAGTATATGAATTATCACACGTACATAAATTTAAAAAACCTTCAGAATGTTTACATGGACATGAAGAAGAAAAATCAATTGGAATTTTTTTTTCTAAAGAAGAAGCTCAAGAAAAAATTAAAGAATATAAAAAATACAAAGGATTTAGAGACCATCCTGAAGGATTTTGTGTTAGAGAATATATTATAGATGAAATTGATAATAAATCATTAAATCAATTAATAGAAAAATATCAATCTAGGTAAATCAATGAAAAGATCAAAACTGATTTATTTTTTAGATTATACTTATGAATATGAAGATGGTCATGAAGACAATAAAGTATTAGGTGCCTTTTCTTCAAAAAAAAATGCTGAAAAAGCTTTATCAAAAATTTGTAATCACCCTGAACTAAAAAAAATAAAAGGATTAAAATCACATTTTGAAATATCTGAAAGTAAAATGGAACGTTTAGGATGGGTGGATGGATATGTTACAGTATATTATTAACGTTAAATGAAATAAGTTCTTTGGACAGGAACTTTATTTTTCCTTCCATGGTTTTGAACGCTAGCGATTATTGCCGGCATAAAAAAATGGAAGAAGAATTGTAGTGGTTCGATAGGATTATTATCAATGAACGTTTGTGAAATTACTCAGTGGTCTTATCATGATACATCTACAGGCTGTTCGGTCGTTAATAGTTTAGGAATTTG
>CAZULH010000016.1:0-13784 GCA_964621105.1 uncultured bacterium | reverse complement strand
CAGTAAGCGCTCTAAATTGGGCAGGACTTTTGAGTGGTTATTAAAAAAAATTGTTTTGCAGAAAATTGATGAAACTTTATGAAGAAAATTATTTTGATCTGAACAGGAATCAACGATTCTGAATTTCTGTATTAATTTTTGATTTTTTATGTCTATTTATGGATATTAAGAAAATAAACAAACATTGGTGTAATGATGTGGAAAAAATTAGTTTTGCCAATAGTCATAATCCTGATAGGAGTGGTGTCGATAATTGGATCTGTTTATATTAAAGGTCAGGTTACAGAGGGACGAAAAGAGATTTCTGCCGGCGAACAAAAACTGGCAAAAGGAAAAAAGCTTTTGTTCAGGCCTATAGGAAAATTGCTAGATAGATATGGTCGGAAGAAGCTTGATGAAGGGACTAGACAGGCAGACTTTTATCACAGCTTAGCTAATTGGATGCTTATTGGGGGAATCGTTGTTGTTGTTATTGGCGGTGGTGTCATCTTCATAAACAGAAATAAATAACCTCTTCAAAAAGGTTTTCAGATGGACTCATATCAAGCGATAATCTTTGATTTTGATGGTGTTTTGCTCGATAGCGAGCCTTTGCATTTTCAGGCATATATGCAGGTTTTACGGCCATTACAGATCGATTTTTCCTACGATCTATTTGTCAGTAGATACGTCGGTCTTTCCGATGTTGATTTTTTTCCAAAAGTTTTGAAGGATTTTTCTTTGCATGATAAGGATGTCCAGAAACTGATGAAAGAGAAGGTTTGTTTATATGAGCAAATTCTTTTGAAGAAAAAAAATCTGCATTTTGCCCATGGGGCAAAAGAGCTTTTAGAGCGTATTTCTGCAAAAAACAAACCAATAGCCATCTGCAGCGGTTCAACAAAAAGCGAGATCTTTATCGCCTTAGACCATATTGATAACGGGGAATTGAAAAAGTATTTTTCCCATATTGTTACTGTCGATGATGTTCAGGAAGGAAAGCCTTCGCCGAAAGGCTATTTGGAAACGGCTAGGCGTATGGGGATAGATCCGGAAAGGTGTTTGGCTATTGAGGATTCTCCTAAAGGGATTGAAGCGGCAAAATCAGCTAACATGCGTGTGACAGCGATTACTTCCAACTACGGAACAGACCTGCTAGATCAGGCGGATAGAATCGTTAGTTCTCTTGTAGAATTAATCGAAAAGTAAAGAGATAGGCTTTTCGCCTATCCCTTTAAGCTTATTTAGAAATCAAAACGGGTATTTGCCGTCAGACCATGAGTAAAATAGGCCCCTGGTGCAGTGTCGGTCGGATAGAGGATTTGCGAATCCGATCCGCCGTTGTCTGCTAAGGCAACGAGTATTTTGCTCATATACTGTTTCATATAGTTGACATTGGAATATCTTTGAAGTTCATATTGGGCGCTGATTTTAAAATTCGAGCGCTTTTTGGCAAAGTATGTTCCCCATGACAAACCAAGGGAGAGATTTTGAAAATCTCTAATTGCGGTCTGCTTGTATTTGGCATAATGGACTTCGTCCTGGCCGATATGTGTAAAGGTGGTGCGCTGTGAATAGGCATCTCCTTTTACGCTGTTGTTAGCATACATGAGCCCAATATTCAAATCTGCGAGGATATGGAAACCATAGCCAAGCATGTAGCTGATTTTACTTCCGATTTTTGGACCGAAAGCAAAGGATTTTTCTTTTAGGTGGACATAAGCCTTTGAATAGTTGACAGGACGGATTTCATAATAAAATTTTTCATCAAGGCGTAAGAATGTCCATCCAAGAACCGGACGTAATTTTAACTTTGTTCCTGAATAATAATATCTTGCAAGCTCGATGTCGCCTCTATCGAACATCACTTTCCAATTTGTATAGAGGTTAAATGGATTGGCATTGCCGTCGTAAGGAATCCTTTGGGTTCCTACAATCCATGTATTGTAGAAATAGGCATGTCCTTCTCCGCCTCGGACCAAATCAAAATAGGTGGTCGTAGATTTAGAAGGGCGCAGCCATGTATACTCACCGTATAATTCCCAGTCATCGGAATCAAAGCTTTTACCTAAGCCTACTTTGAATCCTGAGGAAAAACCGGATTTTAACCGATAATTTTTATATTGGTCGCTGATTGGTGCAGATTCAGATACTCTGTCTGTTCCAAGGTCCATTAATTCCTGGTAAGGCTTCCAATAAATATAATCTCCTTTTACAAAGACGTTCCATCCGTCGATATCTATTCTTGCCGGATAGGAATATCCCTTGCTCATATCCTGCTTTGAGGCAGCATAGCCTTGATCGAATCCCGGAGAAGGAGCTTTTTGCACCTCTTGGGGATCGGCATATGCAAGAGCTGTTAAGCCTAGCAGTGCTGTTATTATTTTTTTCATTGATTCTCCTAGATAATTTTTGTGTAACACACAAATAAAAAGATAAAGATTTTTTTTAAATTGTAAAGGCTTTTTGATGGGAATTAACCTGCTTTTTGTGATAACATTTTGTTTTATAATTGGGTGTATGTATGGATATAATTTCTGTTTTTGACGGTCATAATGATACCTTGACAAAGCTGTATGATCGTAATGATTTTTCTTTTCACTGCAATGATTTAAGACATATTGATTTGGTACGTGCAAAAAAAGGAGGATTTGTCGGCGGTTTTTTTGCCATTTATACGCCTCCATGCTCTCCGGAAGAGAGAGAACATCATTTTGGCCTTAAGATCTATGCTAACGGATATGAACAGCATCCCAATCCTGTCGATGCTCTTTATGCCAAGGAATATACTAAAAAGGTTTTTGCTTTTTCCCATGATTTAGAAAAACGCTATGAACAGCAAGTACAGATCATCAAAACTTTTCCTCAGCTGCAAGCGACTAAAGAAAGTGGTAAAATCTCTATGGTCTTACATATGGAAGGAGCGGAAGCAGTTAACGAGGACCTAAGCGATCTTGCATGGTATTATGAGAATGGACTTCGATCGTTGGGGATTGTGTGGAGCCGCAGCAATGTGTTCGGTCATGGAGTGCCTTTTTCTTATCCGCGTTCTCCCGATACGGGAAAAGGATTAACGGAAGCGGGAAAAAAACTCGTTTCAGCCTGTAATGAGATGGGGATAATCCTTGATTTAGCCCATATCAATGAAAAAGGATTTTGGGATGTAGCGGCTATTTCTAAATATCCGTTAGTCGTCAGTCATACAGCGGTTCATGCTTTGTGTCCTTCTTCGCGTAATCTGACAGATAAGCAGATCGATGCCGTTGGAAAATCCGGCGGTGTCATGGGAATTATTTTTGAGTCTGCCAATCTTAATACGCAAAGTGCCTTTCCTGATAAAAAACTGCCGATTTTTGAAATCGTCAAACATATCGATTATGTCGTACAGAAAATAGGTGAAGATCATGTGGTATTAGGATCAGATTTCGATGGAGCGGATTTGATTGAAGAGCTTCAGGATGTGTCCATGCTTCCTTCTTTGATCAGAACTCTTAAAACGATTGGGTATACTCAGGGCCGTATTGAAAAAATCGCCTATAAAAACTGGCAAAGAGTGATCAAAGATACTTGGCAGGACTAATTTTTTCTGATAGCGGTCATTGTTAAGTGTTCAAATATATATAAAAACCAATATTTCCTTTTTAGCTTGTTAAAAAAAAGATTATATTTTTATATAAATTAAAAAAGGGAGTTTTTTATATGGCTTCAAAAGCTACAAAATTAAGTGTTTTTATATTTGCGATGATGAACATTGCAATTGTGATGAGTTTACGGGGACTTCCGATGATTGCAAAAACAGGGACGCATATGTTGTTTTACATATTGTTTGCCTCTTTTTTATTTTTGCTTCCCGTGGCATTGGTCTCTGCGGAACTGGCGACATCCTGGCCGCAGGAAGGGGGCGTTTATAACTGGGTAAAACAGGCTTTTGGTTCCAAGCTGGGATTTACAGCTATTTGGCTGCAATGGATTCAGAATACTATTTGGTATTCAACAGTTCTGGCATTCGCTGCCGGTGCCTTGACCTACCTTTTTTTAGACATGAGCTTAGCTTCGAATAAATTATACATCGTTGCTGTGATACTGATTATTTACTGGGGCGCAACATTTATTAACTTTCACGGACTGAAAACAGCCAGCTGGTTTACGACGATCTGCGTATTGGGCGGAACGATTCTTCCAGCAGCCTTATTAATCCTTTTAGGAATTGTATGGGTTATAAAAGGCAATCCCTTAGTATTTACACATACCTCGCATGGTTTTTTTCCTGATCTTTCCAATTTTGACAATCTTTCGTTTTTAGCCGGTACGGTGCTTTTATTTTCAGGAATAGAGGTCAGCGCCGTTCATGTTCGAGAGCTTAAGAATCCAAAATTCGATTATCCTAAAGCGATATTTATTGCTATAATAGTGATTATTGTAAGCTTTCTATTGGGTTCTTTTTCAATTGCGGCCACCATTCCGGAAAAAAGCATTAGCCTGACAGTAGGCATTATGCAGGGGTTTGCAGACCTTTTGCATATGTACAGGATCGATTGGCTGCTGCCGGTGATAGGTCTTTTAGTCGCCTTTGGAGCGATTGGGGGTGTGACTGCATGGATAGGCGGGCCAAGCAAAGGTCTTTTAGCAACAGCCAAACATGGCGAATTGCCTCCGTATCTGCAGTATGTTAATAAAAACGGCATTCAAACGCATATTCTCTGGATACAGGGTATCATTGTTACTATTCTGTCTTTGGTCTTTTTGTTAGCGCCGAATGTCAACACGGGCTTTTTTATTTTAACGGCCCTGACGGCTATCTTGTATTTGATCATGTATGTCCTGCTTTATCTTGCTGCTCTTGTTTTACGTTATAAGCAGCCGAAAGTAAAAAGACCTTACAAAGTACCGTTCGGGAATTTTGGGATGTGGGTGATCTCGCTGGTTGGAATAGCTGCGATTATCTTTGCGATTGTCGTTGGCTTTTATCCTCCGTCCCAATTAACGGTAACCGATCCTAAAACATATGTCGGATTTTTAATTATCGGAACGATTGTTTTTGTTGCAGCGCCGATAATTATTAATTCATTTAAAAAACCTCAGTGGATAGAAAAACAGGAGAAAAAGAAATGATTTTTAAAAAAATAGACTTAGAAAAAATGGAAAAAGGCGTTAATAAGACAATTATTCCTATTTATGCGCGCCATGCACTAAATTCTCCTGTTCCCAAATATGAACTGGCAGAAGACGGCATGATGGCCAATACGGCTTATAGCCTTATTCATGACGAGCTGATCTTGGATGGCAACTCACGTTTTAATCTGGCAACTTTTGTTACTACATGGATGGAGCCGGAAGCTAGACAGATCATGATCGATACCTTTGATAAAAACATGATCGATAAGGATGAGTATCCGCAAACGGCGGAAATTGAAAACCGCTGTGTGAATATTTTATCCAGATTATGGAATGCGGAAAAAAAGTCCGAAGCGATGGGATGTTCTACTATAGGTTCTTCCGAAGCGGCGATGCTTGGCGGAATGGCGCTTAAGTGGAAATGGAAAGAAAAAATGAAAAAAAAGGGCAAGTCTATCGACAAGCCCAATTTAGTGATGGGGATCAATGTTCAGGTATGCTGGGAGAAATTCTGCAGATACTGGGAGATTGAACCTCGGTTTGTTCCTTGCGAAGGCGATCGTTTTCATATCGATCCGCAGAAAGCGGCAGAGCTATGCGATGAGAATACGATCGGCGTTGTCTGCATAATGGGCAGTACCTATGACGGCAGTTATGAGCCGGTAAAAAAAATGAGCGATATGCTTGATGAGCTGCAAAAGAAAAAAGGGCTGGATATTCCGATCCATGTGGATGCCGCCAGCGGTGGATTTATTGCTCCTTTCCTTCAGCCGAAGCTGGAATGGGATTTTCGTGTTAAACGTGTTAAATCGATCAATGCATCCGGCCATAAGTACGGTCTGGTCTATCCTGGTGTAGGATGGGTCATATGGAGGGATAAAGACGAGCTGCCGGAAGACTTGATCTTTTATGTAGACTATCTTGGAGGTAAAATGGCGACATTTGCCATCAATTTCTCCAGGCCGGGAGCACAGATCTGTGCGCAGTATTACAATTTCCTTCGTCTGGGAAGAAAAGGATATACAGAGATCCAACAGGCCTGCCAGGATGTGGCGGTGCACTTATCTTCAGAAATAGCTAAAATGGGGCCGTTCAAACTTATTTCCGACGGTACGGATATACCTGTGTTTGCATGGACATTGAAAGAAGAGATGAATTTTACTTTATATGATATGGCGGAAAAATTACGGGAAAGAGGATGGCTTGTCCCTGCCTATCCGATGCCGGCCAACCGTCAGGACCTTGTCGTGCAAAGGATTGTTGTTAAAAACGGATTTAGCTTTGATATGGCGGATATGCTGCTCAATGATATCCGAAGAAATCTTGAGCATTTCAAATCACAGCCAAATCGTGTTAAAAAAGATAAAGGAACATCATTTAGGCATTGATTATGAAAAAAGCAGTTTTCTTTTTTGCCGTTGTTTTTTCGGCTGTTTTATTTGGTAAAACGGCCGATATTACTTCTCCCAAATTAACGAACAACCCTTCCTTTGATATAACAGCAACCAATTTACAGCCTCTTTTGTCCTTTTTTATTTCAAGAGGGGGGATAGGAGAGCTTAGCTATACGGTCCAGTTGGATACAAGCGATCAGTTTAATAGTGATGATCTGATCGAATATACGGATATTAAGCAGGAAAATCAGTTTCTTGTTTCAAAACGTGTAGAAAAGCCTCTGAAAGACAAGGTCCGTTATTATTGGAGAGCAAAAGCAGCGGATGAAGAAGACAATGCCAGTAAATGGTCAGTTTCGCGCTTTTATATGGATACGGAATATAACAAGCATTATTCGAACCTGACACGCATACCTGTTACTTCCATTCAGGTATCGACGGGTGAAGATCCGAAAAACCTATATGATTTAAATGATCCAGGCCAGGTTACCTTTTGGCAGGCGGCGCCTCCCGGGCCGATCAAGGACTTTGTTATCTTTGATTTGGGCGAAGTGCAGACAATCAGCCGTATCTGGATGCTTTCCAATACTCAGACAGATGACGGATGGCTGGAAGATTTTCAGTGGCAGAAAAGTATTGACGGAGAAACGTATTCCAATATTTCGCAAGCAGGTTTGAAAAATAATGATACGTATATCAACACCTTGGATATTCCTGCGGTGAATGCGAGATATTTAAAGTTAAGTGTCAGTAAGTTTCGAGGTGTTGCCGCTCATTTGAATGCTATTATTTTTTATTCCCAAAAAGAAAATCCTCTTCCGCAGCCTCCAAAAGGCGATTATGTTCTTGTTATCGGTAACCAGATGAACGGAGGGACTTTTACGCAGCTTGCCGGATTTATCAAGTCGCTTCCTATGAATCTGGAAGTTTTAGTTGTACCTCATTATGACGTATCTTTAGAAAAGGTCAAAAAGCTGGAAAATCAGCCTCTGGCTATTGTTTTAAGCGGAAATAATGCGGACTATCAGAATGTGCCGATGTTCGAATATAACGGAGAGTTTGAAATTATCCGTGAATGTGAGATTCCTATTTTAGGTATTTGCTGCGGTCATCAGATGTTGGCGATGACTTATGGATTTACTTTTGTCAGAAGCATGGGATGGGATGCTCTTACAGCTCTAGAAAAGCTCAGTCAGGTTAAACCGATTGAGATTGTTAAGCAGGACCCTATTTTCAAAAACATGAAAAATCCTTTTATTGCTCCGGAAATACACGGGTGCAGTATTGCTATAGTGCCGGAAGGGTTTGAGCTCTTAGCAAAATCTACTTATGTGCAGGCGATCAGAAATAAAGACAAGATGATTTACGGCGAACAGTTTCATGCTGAAGTGGAAGTTCCTTATAATGAAGGAAGGGATTATCTTATTAATTTTCTGCAAATGGCAAAAAACAAGAAACAGCGGCAGTAATTATATCCTGTTTGCAAAAAATGTTTCTTTTGTCTACAATCGATAGTTGTTAATTTTTAATTTTGTAAATTTATGGAAAATATTTCCTTTTCACAAAGAATTTCAGAAAGATTTTGGAGCAATAATGTTCCTGTTAAAGTCATGACAGTCTCCACAGTTGGTGCTATCGCAATGGCTTTTTTTTCTGGGAATTTTTATATGGGGATATATATAGGAGTAACTATTGCTGGATTTATGAAGATTGTTCAATCTTCTTATCTTGAAGAATTAAAAGCAAAGTCGCTTACAAGGGCGCGTCTTCTTAATTCTTCATACAGCAATTAAAAATATAAGGAGGATTTTATGGGTTTTCCTGTTATGCCATTTTTACCAGCAGGCGCAGCTGTTGCAGCTGCTGCATTAGCAGCTTTTGCTGTTGGTGATCCAGCAGGTGCTTTCGCTCAAAGAGATCAAGGCATAGTACCTTTTTTGTTGAAAGGAGCGGTTGATTTGATAAAAACAGTTGGTCAAATATTTTTTGCATCGAAAAATCATGTAGCTTGCCTAATACCCGCCGGGGAGGACATAACTCCCAGTGATATAGAAAGAATAAGGGAGCAATATCCTGGATGGCTTGAGGGCACTGGTCCTGAAAGTGGCCCTGCATCGCCTGCATCGCCTGCATCGCCTTCATAAGATTTTTTTTATATGGTTTATAGATATTTCTGGCTTTTCCTATTTCCAATTATAATATTTGGAAATACGGGAAAGCCTTTTGTTTTTGACAGGAATTTCTCGCCTGTTGTTTCTTCTAATGATACGCATTTGATCCTGCAGGAGCTTTCTGATTTAAAGACAAAGTATGTGCCTATTGAAAATATTTCCTCTTCCTTTGCTAAAGGGCTGATACGATTGTTTGAGCTAGCTTTGGTTTGGGACCCTATTAATTATATTACATCGATGGTGCAGCATGAAGTTTTTGGCCATGGTTATCGGATACGCTCTCTTCCCTATGGATATGCCGAAGTAACGAACTATCATTTTTCTATCAAATGGCCGGATACCGTAAGCCATAGCGGCGCTTCTACCGGTTTTACGATTTCAAAAGATATTGGGGCCGGCCCGTTGATGGCTATTGGTATCGGAGGAATAGAAGGCTCTTCTATTATGGCCAAACAGTTAAAAATGACGTGGCTGCAAAATAGAAAGATCAATCCTCTGCAGGCAAATCTGTATCTGTATTCATTTCATGATTTAACGTTTTATGTGATGGGAACGCCTGATGACAATATGCGTATGGAAAATGATATAACCGGTTACTTATATCTTCTTAATGAACAGTATCATTCTTCATTGACTGTTTCGGAGTTGCGCCAGCAGGTAGCTGCTAATTTTTTAGATCCCATGACCTATTTTGCTATTTATTCCTACTATCGGTATATCATTACAGGAAAGGACACTCGAATTCCCATGATTTCTATGGGCGATATCCGCTATCTTCCTGCCTTTCGCTGCAGTTTGGCTCCTTATGGGATCGAGTACTATTTCGAAAATTTTTTCCTGCTTCCGCAGACGCTGTATACTTATGTGAGGTATGGTTCTTTTGCAAGCAGCAAATATTATGGCTTAGGAGCTGAAATGCCGAATATCTGGACTCTTGATCAGTTGCAGATAGGCGGACGTTTCGATCTGTATCACCAGCCGAATATCCCGTTCAAGAAAGGGTACATTCCTGTTGAGGACGAATATATCCCCTATAACCAAAATAGAGACCTGTGGGGGTGTTTATTTACCGTAATGGCAAATTATTCAAGTAAGGACCATGTTTCTGCTTATGGCGAGATCGGCTACAAGACTAGGGGATATATTCCCGGAGAATCTTTGCAGAATCAGATAATCATCCGTACGGGACTAGGTTTAAAGTGGTAATTTTACTCGCTTCTTTTTCGTTTTCCCAGCTCGCTGTCTATCATTAAATAGCCGAGGCCTTCTTTTTTGATCATCTGCAGTTTTTCGACGATAGCCAAAGCGGAAGACTCTTCTTCTACCTGTTCATCGATATACCATTGCAGAAAGCTTTCAGTTGCTATATCTTTTTCTTTTTTAGCAATTTCAACCAGAGTATGAATTAACTTTGTCACTTTACATTCATGGTCATAGGCGTCTTTGAAGACATGAAGGGGGGACTGCCATTTGGTTGGAGGAGCATCGATGGCTTTTAAATTGACCTTTCCGCCTCGGTTATAGATGTAGCGATAAAATTTTAGGGCGTGTTCCACTTCTTCTTTTGACTGTACCTGCATCCATGCTGCCATACCGGAAAGATTTTCATTCTCAAAATAGCTGGCCATAGAAAGGTATAAATAAGCGGAATAAAGCTCTGCATTAATTTGCTCGATAATCGCCGCTTGCATTTTTGCTGATATTTGCATTAGTGCCTCCAAATGATTTTTTATTAGTGTATCGAAAAAAAAGAAAAAATGTCACTTGGAAATTAGATAACAGCTTTAGGGAAAACTTGATAGAAGCCTAAAGCACAGGCAACTACTCCTGCTGTTGCACCGATTGTTTTCCAGGTATTCGCTTTTTTGAATTTCTGAGGGATCAGTTTGGAAAAGGAGATTTCCCATCCTTTTGAATCTAGAGAGGCCTTTATATATAAGCCTTTGATTCCTTCTAGGGCCAGTCCAATAAGCGTATACATAAAAGCTGTAGGAATAAGAACATTGGCGCCGATTAGGTAAAGCAGGCTTCCTGCAAAAATAAAGGAGAGAGCGGCAAGTCCGATGATATGGATAATAACCAGTTTTTTTGTTTGGACATTAACTTCGCGTAAAAGTTCGTTTGCTTCTATTACAGATGCGTTAATGGTGCGGCCATGAGACAGCTTATCAATGATTGATTGAGCATTTTGAGAAAGAGACTCAAAAATATGAGGACGTAAATATTTCTTTAAGTTTGCAGATTCGCTTGGGTCTGAGATTTTTTCTTGAAGAGCCCTTAATTTTATTAGAGCGCTTTCTTTTGAAAGATCTTTTTGGGGAAGACAAACCTTCATTTTTTTTCGAAAGGCTAAGGTTTGTTTTAAATAGTAGCTTTCTTTTATCAGGCCTATAATCGATCCGGCACAGGCAAAACTATTATATAAAGCATGGAAAATTTGATTGGCAAGAGGGGGGATTTTTCTTGAGAATCTGAAAGCGTTCGAAATATATGGATGAAATTTGGAGAAAGATTTATCTAAATGGTGCAAAGCGGCGGGAAACCAGAAAAGGAAATAGAGGTGCATAAAAAAATGGCCGACACTATCAAAGGCATGGCTGACAAAAGGCTGGTAGTTTTGCGTATTTTTGGCTTCGGTAAATCTTTTTTTTAATTCGGCTACATTAGTTCGAAAGCCTTTTAGTGTGAAAATTTCTCTGAGTACCATGAAAGTAGAAGGTACCCAGCAGAAAGGTTCTGAAGGAGAGACTGTTACGACGCTATGATCGGTTGAAATAGAAGGTAGGGCAGGAGAAGTATCGGCTGAAGCAACAGGCAAGGGGGGAAGATCGGGCCTATTGGCAGTAGCAGTAACTACCGAAGGAGAGTCAAAAGAACCTAAAGGAAGAACAATTGGAGATAAAACTGGTGACCTTGCGACGGCTGCTGCGCCCATATTACATATACCCCTATTATATTAGATTCCCTCTTATTAGGTATAAGAAAAGGGAGTTTTAATTGTATTAAAAAGCTTTGTAAACAAGGATTATACCATAAAAAATGGTATACATACTACTATTCTTTTTTTTTAATAAAAGGGTTAAAATATTTTCTTACACGATCTCGAGAAGTTCGATGTCAAAGGTTAAATCTTTACCGGCTAGAGGATGGTTGGCGTCAAAGGTGACTGTTTGCGGCGTGACGTCCTTGACGGTCACTAATAGAGAGGAGCCGTTAGGCTGCTGGATCTGCAGCATTTGCCCGACTTCGACTTTTAGATCTTCCGGCAGCTGTTCTTTCTGAACTTCTGAAACAAGCTCTTCCTGATAGGATCCGAAAGCATCTTCAGCGGCGATAAAAATACTTTTCTTTTCACCGGCCTTCATGCCTAATAATGCTTTTTCAAAAGAAGGAATAATTTCATCTTTTCCAACCGTTATTTCCATAGGCACGGGCTGAAGTGTAGTATCAAAAAGGACTTCATTTTCATAAATTGCCTTATAATGCAGTTTGATTTTATCGCCATTTTGTACGGTTTGGCTCATGAAATTTTTCTCCCTATTTTACTTGTTTCTAAATTCTTTGTTTATGGGCTTTAGAGGAAAAAGTCAACCTTAGATTATTTTTTCTCTCATTTTTTTCTTCTTGATTTCTATCGTTATTAGAGTAAACTTTTTAAAAAAAGGAATGAATAAATGAATAGAATATTTGTAAAAGCTTGTTTTTTGGGATTAATCTTACTTGCGGGATGCAGCGTGCCTACATCCACAGCTATGGATGGAACAGGAGGGCGTAATGCCTATAATATCGCTGTTGAAAAAACGAATTCGGAAGAAATGTTATTGAACATCGTAAGGATCAAATATTTTGACGTGCCTTATTTTTTAGAAGTCGGAACGATTACCAGTCAATATACCTATAAGTCCACGACTTCAGCGAATTTGCCGATTCCGGGATTTTCTGATAAAAATCCGTTTAAATTAGGAGGGGAGCTTTCCTGGCAGAATCAGCCGACGATTCAGTATTCGCCGATATCGGGACAGGACTTTACCGAACATTTGCTTTTTCCTATTCGTTTAACGACTATTCAGCAGCTTATTTATACCGGCTGGGATATCAATCGGGTTTTTCGTTTGATCATTCAAGAGTTTGATCAGCTTTTAAATTCTCCTTTAGGGGCAACGCCGGGGGAATATCGCAATCCTCAGTATGCAAGTTTCTATGAGGCTACTAATATTATGAGGCAGTTTCAAAAAGAAGGAAAACTGCGCATAGGCGTTCGTTACGAGGACTGTAAGGATACGCCTGATCAAAAAACAGAGGTATTACAGATAGCCTTTCCTGCAGATGATGAGAGAGGGAAAAAATTGGCGGAAATGCTGCAGGGAGAAGAACAGGAGGGTGATAAGTATATCATTCATTTGCGTCAGGGCTTTAACAAATATGGGCAGATCGGCGTGATGTCACGCTCATTATTATCCTGTATTTACTATTTGGGCTTAGGGGTGGAAGTGCCTCAAAAGGATGAGCAGGATGGTCTGGTTATTGGTTCAGAGATAGCCAAAAAAGAAATTTTAGATGTTGCTGATCACTTATATGATCTAATCCATGTCAGATCATGCGATCGTGAGCCGAAAAACTGTTATGTAAAGATTTTTTACCGCAATCACTGGTTTTATATCGATGATACGGACCTCAATTCAAAAAGAACGTTTATTTTGTTAATGCAGCTCTATCAGTTACAAGCAAGTCCGTCAAGTAAAAATGGCGGATTGGTCCTAACCCTGCCGATAGGTGGCTAATGGTAGTGATCGATCATCTGACCGTTTTTGTTGCGGCTATTGTTGGGTTTTTAATTTCCTGCCTGTGGTATTCTCGGTTTCTTTTTGGGTCAGCGGGAAGAAAAAAGAAAAAAACGGCAGTAGCCTATACTGTTTTTGCCTATATAGTTTCCTTTTTTCTTTATGTGATGATTTCCTATGGTCTGGCATTGATGGAAGGGTATTTTGATGTTACCTCCTTTTGGGATGGCGTCATTGCAGCGGCGATCATATGGACGGCGATTGTTCTTCCCATCTATCTGTATGGGCTGATATGGCATCGTAAACAGCTGGTGGTTTTTGTTCTGGACCTCTTTCTTTGGCTG
>CAZULH010000015.1:0-15732 GCA_964621105.1 uncultured bacterium | reverse complement strand
TCTTGTCTTAATATATCACATTCAATAACGTATATCATTTTTTGAATACGATCAGCAGTTAATACCCATGTCTCTGTTTTTTCTCGAAAATATAGCTCTGAAATTTCTTCAAATTTAACTTTTCCTATTTCGGATTTTTCTCCAGCAACTAAATGAGCTTTTAACAAAGAATATTTTTGCTGTTCAATTTTTTCTATAAGAATAACGGCATGTCCTCCCCAAGTACTAGGATAAGGACCCGAACGCCCACCATCAACCAAAGTTACAGACCAATAGTCTTGGCATAGCAAAAGGTTATTATCTAATTTACTTTTTTTTCCATTTACAAAATCAACAACTCCATCATCTCTTATTTTAGGAAAAACATCTCCTTTCAAACGCTCTATTACCTCATCTGCTGTATGCCCCTGTTTATCAATAGAGTTCTGTCTAATCTTTTGTTTAGTAACGGGATCCAGTACTAAATAATTTAGTTCTTCACCATTCCTGACAATGCGAATTTCTTCATTACCAATTATCCATAGTGGTTGTGAAAGTTCTTCATATTCTTCAAGAATAATAGGCTTAGGAGAAAAATAAGAAAAAGGATTTGGTAGATAATTCCATACATTCCAAACTGACATATCAAACCTTTTTTGTTTATGTTTTCAAGAAGAAAGAAAATCTAAAAAAAAATATGATTCATATCAAGAAAAAAGTTTTGGAAATCACAGTTTGTCGTAATTTTTCTTTACATATTTACATTGCGAGTATAGCATTTTTTTGATTTAAATTTTAATAATTTGGAGGTTGTTTATGTCTAATTGTAAAGTTTCAGATCCCAGCCGTCCCGGTACAGTTGAGTGGGATCCTAAACCAATAAAAGGTTTTGTGTCAGAATACGTTGTTCCTTGTGTTGAAAAAATCGTTGGTCTTTGCGCAACAGTTATTGGCGTAGCAATAACGACGGTATATCCACCTGCACCAAAACCTGTAGTAGATTGGTCAACGGATTCTTGTTCTAAGCGAGTATCAACATGCGCGACTAGTGCTTTAGAGAAATGCACTGATAGCTGTTTTAAAGACTCAGGATCTTTTGGTTCTCGTGTGATTATTTATGCTAAAAGTTGGTTTGTATAATTTAACGTGCTAATTCAAACCTATCAATAAGAGACTGCTTGAATTTTTCTAGCAATTTCTAATTGATGGGCGCTATTTTTCATAAAATTTCTGAAATTTTTTAATCATATAGCTGTCGACATACTCTTCCTTATATCCGATAATCTTATAGAGACCTTCTTTAACAAACATGCTGATGATAAACCATATCAGAATGTATGCCCATGATAGACCGACCCATTTCCAGCCGATGCCGGCAAAGTCGGTTGTGCCTAGTCCGTATACGGAGCAAAGGGTGCCTACAGCTAAGGAAAAGAGTGTAGCTAAAAAGAACTTAGGCTCAGGAAGAGGCTTACTCCAGGCAGAGCCGATATTTCGGGTTAGATAAATGGTTAAGTTGCCTCCGCAAAGGATGCCCATAAAGGCCAGGGTTCTCAGATACATGAACTTCTCGTCCGGATTAATAATATGGGCAAACCAGAAGTGTTTGCCTATCCAGAATAGCCCAAAAGTAGAAATAACACCGATAATTGCTAGGCCTAATGAGATTGTAAGGATTTCCTGCATGTTCCATTTAACAGGATGGGCGTGTGTTTTCATGTGATCATAGGCGATCATCATAATAGGAATATCGTTTAATAGAGCTATGATAATGATCATAATAGCAGATAGAGGTTGTGCATTGAAGGCCATTATCGATGCAAACAAGAAAAGAAGAAGCCTGCATGTTTCTGTAATCCGATACATGGTATAACTTTTCATGCGGCCGAAAATCTGTCTAGCTTCCGCTATCGCATGGGCGATAACATTCAGTCCGGGCTCTGTTAAAACCAGATCGGCGGCTTCTTTAGCGGCATCGGTAGCTCCGTGGACGGCAATGCCGATATTTGCCTGTTTTAATGCCGGAGCATCGTTGACGCCGTCTCCTGTCATTCCGATGACCTTATTTTGTTTCTGCAGGGTTTTTACAATTTCAAATTTGTGTTCGGGAAAGACTTCAGAAAAACCGTCTGCATTCAATAGTCTTTGCTCACGCTGGCTTTCCATCTCATTTTGTTCATATAGGGATTTAACAGGGATAATATTAGTACCTAAAGAGAGCTGGGCGGACAGTTCTTTGGCTATGGCTTCATGATCGCCTGTGACCATTTTAACTTTTACACCCATACGGCGGATATCATCGATGGTCTGTCTGGTATCATCGCGGGGAGGGTCGAATAAGGCAATAAGGCCTAAAAACTGCCACTTGCTCTGATCGTCTGCTTGTGCAACACCTAATGTGCGATAGCCTTTTTTTGCAAACTCCTCAATATCCTTATTTACTGCGTCCCGCAAAGATTGGTCAGGCTTACAGAGTTCCAGGATAACCTGCGGAGCGCCTTTGGAAGCCTGTATCTGTTTTTTATCCGGTGTTTCCAGTTTGGCCAATGTTTTTTTAGCTACAGGATCAAAAGGGGTAAAATTATGTCTTGTGAATTTTTTCAAATCATCGGGACTTTTTAAGCCTTTGTAAATGGCATCATCGATAGGGTCTCTGGTGTCTAAATTAGAGGCAAGAGCTGCAATATCTAATACAAAGTCCTTATCGGCTTTTGCAAAAAGTTTAACATCGGCGATAGTCAGTTCATTTTTGGTAAGAGTTCCTGTTTTATCCGAACATAAAATATCCATGCTGGCCAGTTCTTCAATAGATGTCAGTTTAGCGACAATAGCTTTCATCTGGGCGAGCTTGTGAGCGCCTATGGCCATTGTTGCTGATAAAACGGCAGGCAAAGCTACGGGTATGCCCGCAATCACTAATACAAGAATGAAAATAATTAAATAGGCGATAGATTCATGAAGAGAATGTGTAATCTCAATTCGAAATAGCTCAACTCCCAAAATTATGGCGCAGATGGTTAATGTTGCCAAAATTAAAAAATTGCCGATTTTAACGATGGCTTTTTGAAAGTTGGATTGGACAAAGGCCGTTCCTACCAGTTTGGCTGTTTTACCGAAAAATGTGTTCATGCCGGTTTCGATGACAACGCCGGTCATTTCACCCATTTTGGCAATGGTCCCCGAAAAAGCGATCTCATTGACCTTTTTATTAACCGGAAGGGATTCTCCCGTCAGAGCTGATTGGTCAACAGAGAGGTATTCTCCTTCGATCAGTTTAATGTCTGCAGGAATAATATTACCTAGTTTTACAGAAATAATATCACCGGGAACAAGTGTTTTTGCTTCGACATTCTGCCATTTTCCATCTCTTAGCGCTCTTGCATGAAGAGCTAGTTTCTTCCTAAGCGCTGCGATAGCGTTGCCGGCTTTAAATTCCTGAAAAAATCCGAGGGCTGCATTAATAATAAGCATAAGAGAAATTACAATTACATCATCCCATTCTCTTAAAAGAGCGGCTAGTATTAAAGCAATTTCAATCATCCATGGAATAGGCCCCCAGAAAAAGGCAAGAAGGGCTAGCCACATCGATTTTTCTTTGTGCTCTAAACTGTTTTCGCCATACTTTTGTAAGCGTTCCTGGCACTCTGAAGAAGACAAACCTTCTTTGGGGTTCGTATTGAGCTGTTTGAACACATCTTCTTTTGACAGTTTTTCAAAGTCTTGGGAAGTATTCTCAGGCATGGCATTTCCTTATAATAATCTTTATTTTGTGCATATCATGAATAGATTTATTCTGCAAAAAAAATATCGAAGAATAAAAGGGCGATAATTTTATTTGTTCTTAATCATAAAAACATCCCATGTGACGCGAAGTGTGTCAGCTTGGGTGTGTTCAAAGGAAAGTCTTGCTTTCCAGCTGGTAGAAAGCATGGTAAAGAGATCGATCTTGAACTCATTATAAAAAGACTCTTTTTTTCGGTCCCATCCGATATGGGATTCGATCTGGCAGGTCCAGAGGGGATTGATCCTCATAAAGATATGTGTTAAAAAAGTGTTTCTTTTATCTGAAAGCGGAGATTGTAAGATTTCACTTTCCCTGCGGGCGACATCTAAAATAAAATTGGTATGATCGGCCTTTCGGTAATCATAGCGGGAACGGTGGCGAAATTCAAAGGTTAAGGCTAAATCTTCGTTAGCCGTCCATCCCATCCGGATATTGGAATAATCGAGTGTTTTACGATGAAAGTTCCAGCCAAAATCCGACCATAAGTACACGGAAGGCAGATTCCAGTTAAGGGTTAAATATCCGCGCGGAAGCATGGGGCTGAGGTCATCCAAAAACCAGTTGGCATAGAGATTAGAGTCAAAAGTAGGTTTGGCTTTTTTGCTTTTGATAGAATAGAGATAGTTCTTCAGCCCGAACTGTAAGATGTTTTCTCTATGAAAGCCGTCATTGATGCTAAAAATATAATGTTCATCTGTACGGGAAGTGGGGCTGGTCTGGCCATAGAAGTTGATAAAGGGTTCAATGGTATGGACATGCCTTGAATATGTGCGAAAGAACTGGGTATTTAAAAGGGCCTTATAAAAGATGGACCCCAATCCGTCGGAGGTGTCCTCATTCGGTTTTTTAGAATAAAAAATGCCGGTAACCCCAATATTGGGAGTAAGGGTAAACGGCCCCATATGAAAGGAACGGTAAATCTCATTGAAGTTTTGCAGTCTCCATGAGGAAAAATCAGAAAGCGAAGGCGAAAGTTTATTGGAATAGGCATAATCGAGATAGGCGACCTTTACCCAGTTATTAGAAATGATATTGCAAAATATGGGAATAGGCCTCATGGTTGCATAAAAAGTCGGCATGTCCTGTTTAGTACTTTCAAAGGTATTGGCACGTATACGTGAATGAAGCAGGGCAATCAGATTTTTTTCTTCATGCCGGACAGTCAGTTCCGTTTTCTTTTCGGTGCTTAGTTCAAAGTCGTCGCTTTTAAAATCATTGGGCATACGCATATCGCTGTATTTATCCCAGGTTAGATCGGCTTTTGTATGACCGGAAGGACTGATGCTGTGATAGACTCCCTGCAGGCGGTAGCGTCTCTTTTTTTTCAAATTATTGGGAATAACATCAGAGCCCAGATAGTTTTTCGTTAAAAAGGTCGTTCTTTTATGTTCAGGATAGTATTCCGTTTCAATAGCGCCGCCAAATCCTCTCGCCCATCGGTAATCTAAACGTAAAAAAGTGGCAAAATCTTTCCAGGAATAGGCCTGGTAGCGGACACTTCCTCTAGGACCGGAGCTTTTGTCCCAGTTGACCTTATACTTGAATATAGGCGAAGTGAAATGTTTTTTAAGATTGATATTGAAAGAGGGAAGCCATAATTTTAAAAAATGAAAGAGACGAAACCGAATCTTCTTTGCTTCTAGCAAATCTTTTTTTGTTACATTTAATGACTCTGCATGGATATCCCAAGAGCTGTCGACATTTTCACAAGTGGTGAAATAAACTTTATGTGCATCGTAGCTGCCGTCGCTTTTAAGGTCGATTTTACCTCCTCCCATATACCAGGGAGAGGCATAGGTCTTTCCAAAATAAATAGTTCCTTCTTTTTTGATAAAATCGTATTCGAGCTCTTCGCCGACAAAGATCCTGTTTTTATAGCGTACGACCACATCGGTTTCCGCTTCGATCTTATGAATTTCAATGTCGACGTCTTTTTTCCTGATGTACTGAATAGTTTTTGCCTGTATGCGGATATCGGAATTTTCGATGATACCGCCTTCATGAGTGACTAAAATTCCATTTTTATAGATGGGATTACGTAATTTGACAACCAGTTCCTGGTTTTTTATCGGAGAAGACATCTGTTCTGCAGGATCTTCGAAAGTTTTCATCCCTCTTTTTAGAAGAGCTTCTTTCCATCCGGAAATATATCTCTCGTCTACTGCCTGCAGCGGGAAAAAAAGAAGAGCTAATAAACAAAGGTATTTTCGCATTTGCAAATAGATTTCGCAAGTTTGTATCTTCGTATTTTAGCGTTCTTGAGATAAACTATTCAATGGCTTTTAGCAAAAGTCCTGCAATTACATAACGATTTTTATGATGGCCGTTCCTTAGAGCGTGCAGAATAGTAAGAATATTTCGCTCATTTTGTTTTTGGGCAAGCGATTCTAGCATTTCAATATATAAGCGTGTGCTTTCTTCCGGCGTAAGTTCAAAATATGAGGAGTCAATACGAAATTGTCTGGGAACAAACGGACGCAGTTCGATCAGGCTGCTCGTATTGTCTTTAATGACCCAATGATGAATGTATTTCTCATAAGGGCCTTTTTGATTTAGCCGATATAAAGAAAGATGGCAGTAATCGCGGATGTAAGGCGCCCCCAGCTTTTGGGAGTATTCCTGCAGCATAGAGATCGCTTTTTCCGATCTGAGATTTTCCAAAAGCCGCATCGTAAGAGGGAGAAGGTCGTTTTGGTTGTTATCGAGAATCATTTTTGCGATAGCAAGGAAATCATCTTCAGGCAGATCTAAGGAGAGCTTGAGGAGATATTCCCGTATGCTCAAGGAAATGGGCGAATACATGGGAAATTCTTTTTTATGAACAGAAGCGGAATAGATCAGTTTAAAATACATCATGGATCGGCCGATCGAGTAAAAAGGAAGAAAGACAATATCCCTTGTGTCTTTTATGAACAGTTCTTTCAGACAAGGAATGCAGCGGCTGTCTTTTCTTTTTAAAAGGGATATAGCAGCGTTTATTCTCACAGTATCTTGATAGGAAGATAATAGTTCTGCTAACACATCTTCGCTGTCGGGGATTTCTGATAAAAGGGTGATGGCGAAAATATTTTTTTCTTTTGCTTTTTTCTCAATGAATTTTTTAGCGGAAGGCTCACCTAAATGATAAAGGGTATAATAGGCTGCCAGCTGGATATTTTCAGAAGGGGAAAGGGTATGCCTTTTAATTTTTTCGATGCTTGAGCTGTCCTGAAAATGTCCAAGAGCCATGATCACCGCTTCTAGCTCAGAGGTATTGGTCACCCCAATTTTCCTTCTTATTGAAGGCAAAAGTTCATCTCGTGAAAAATGCATGGCTCCCAGGATGGCCTCTACCCGAACATTGAGCATATCATCAAATAAAAAGCGCTTAAGATAATTGATGGCTTCAGGTGTGGCTATCATTGCGTATAGATGAGGAAAATAATATCTTCCCTGAGGAGGAATCCTGTTCATGAGCGATTCAATATGGCCGATTGTTGCGGGATGCTTTTTTTCCGCCATTTGGTATAAAGCTTCCATACGGATAGCTAAAAAATCAGAGGACATCGCTTCATTAAGGATTTTTTGTGTGCGGTCTTCATGATAAAAGGAAAGAAGGTGCAGGGCAAGCATTTGAACTTCCGGATCAAATCCGTAAAAGCCTTCTTCTAAAATTTTTAATGCCTGAGAAGAGCCTGAAATGCCGGCGCCATACATGGTCAGCCTGCGAATTTCCTGATCGTCCGCTTTGACTCCCTTTTCTAAAAAGAGATAGCACATATTTTGCAGGATTTCAAAATCATGGCCTTCTTTCTCATACATTTGCAGATAGCGGTCCAAGGCTTCATCGAATTTTTCTTTTTGTATAAGATATAAAATTTTACGTTTTTCAAAAGGTAGGTCGGAAAAGAGGGTTAAAGAACAGAAAATACAGCCAATTATAAGGGTTTTAAATACTCCCATAGGTCAATGCCTGCCTTATACAACATGGTTCTCATTGTATTTAACGGTAATCCCATAATGTTATAATAGCAACCTTCAATTCTTTTGACAATTATGCTTCCGCCCTTCTGAATAGCATAGCCGCCGGCCTTGTCATGAAAGTAGAAGTTTTGATGATACTTTTGAATTTGTTCATCAGATAATTGGTGAAATAATATTTTCGTAAGCTCTGTTTCTGCAAATATATCTGTAGGCGTATGAACGCATACGGAAGAATAGACTTCATGCCAAGAGCCTGAAAGTGTCTTCAGCATTTCAAAAGCTTCTTTTTCGGATTTAGGTTTTAGGAATATTTTTCCATTGCAGGAGACAACCGTATCCGCGGAAAGAATAATCTCATTGGGATATTTTTCATGAAGGGCTTTCGCTTTGTTTACGGCTGCCTGATAGGCATATTCTTGCGCTGATAATTTTTTTGAAATCTGTGATTCATCATAAGGAGAGGATACCTGATCGAAAGGCAACGAAAAAAAACGAAGGATTTCCGCTCTTCGTGAAGAAGATGAGCCTAACAGTATTTTCTTCATTATTATCGTTTTTTTGCAGCTTTATATATCTTGTAGTCTTTTTCAGAGGAGAAGTAATCGACCCAAATCGGCGAGCTCCATGCGATATGGCCGTTGCTTTGCTCCGCTCTTAGATAGTAATAAATAAAAGGAGGCTGGCCAGAAAGGTTAATAGAAGTTTTAGCAAAGGGCTCCGTATCATCGAAATCAAAGTGCAGTTCATCTGATTTAGGGTTAAATGTTTTGATCTCTTGTCCGTTACGGATAATGCTGATTTTTTCAATAGGCGCTGTTCCGATAACATAACCCGTTAAATAACGGTTAAAGACAAGACCCGGTTTGCTGATGGTGTCCAGCTCTGTTCCCATCGGTTTTTGTGCAAGATATAGGCCGACAAGAATATGCTCGCCTGTCGTTGCATAACAGGACCTCTGGTACAAGGCTTCAAATAAAGCATCGCGTGAATGATTTTTTGCTAAAATAGCGGTAACTCCGGGAGTATACTGTTTTTGATCAGTGTCGTAAAAACTGCCGTAAATGCCTCTATCGTCTAATCCGCCTGCTACAAATCCAAATCGGCAGTTATTGTTCAGGGCCTCCTGCAAGGATCCTTCCGAACTTTCCATAGCGATATTTTTTTCTGTCATAATAGGACGGAGATTACCCTGTTTTTTTGTCATTTCCGAAGATCCCCATGCATTATAGATTTCGGCTATGCGTTCAAATTGGGGATTATAATCTTTAAAATTAAAGGGGCATTCTTTTCCCATCGTAAAGGATAATACAGACAGAAGATCTTTGCTTTGAAAAGTCTTGTAAATCTTTTTAAGATTGTTATATTTTAAGTCTTTTTTTCTAAGAAGAGGCTTGCTGTCTTTCGAAAAGATCAGCTGTCTTACGCCTTCTTCATGGGGTACTCCTATCCATTGCAGGCCTAAAAAAGAGGTGAAACGGTCTTCTTCATTGAAATCGATGATCGATTGAGTAATTTTTTTCCAGTCATCGGAAGAAGTTTCTGCTTCATCATCAAAACAGGAAGAGGCAAAAAACTGCATGGCTTTTTCATCACGGAACTGTCTGATGCACTGTTCAATTTGATTGGTGCCGTCATAAGAAATCGCTTCACCGTGCAATAGTCCCCAATACAGGGCAACGGGGCTTTCCTGGCAGCATAAAATGGGAGCGGAAAAAAAGACCTGGTTATTTTGTAAGTTCTTCATTTTGATACGATCGGTGCCGGCCTCATTAAAATATAGATTGGGAAGAGCTAAAAAACCTGTTTCGGGAACAAAGAGCTTCCAGTTTAAGTTTTCTCTTAGATTCTGATAGCTTAATTCAATCAAGGTGTTTTCAGGCGCATAATTGGTCAGATTGCCATACTCATCTTCAAATCGCGCGATAATATCAAAACGTTTGTTTCTTTCTACAAGCGATGGGGTAATAATTTTCAGATTGACAAAAGAATTGCCACGGATGTCCATTTGAAAAAGATCAGGATCTTTATATTCAGACTTTCCTTTGGTGTTGACATAGATATTAAAAGCTTTTCGCCTTTGGGAAAAGCACTGGCAGCGCGTGCCGTCTTTTTCGGCGGTTTTATTGGGGGTGCCTATCATAATGGTAAAGGAGGAGCCTACAGAGATGTCAATGGGTAGGGTAAACTCAAAATAGGGGATATATGAATCTTCCTGGGCGACTGCTAAAGCAGTTATGGTTTTTTCATTTGGCAAAACGCCCCAGATAAGATTAGATTTTTTTTTCATGTCGGTCTGGGGAATTTCCCAGTCGATATTTCTTCCGGTTGTCTGCAGATCGAATTTTATCTTTGTCCCTTTAGGAAGGTCATTAGAGGGAGAGTAGATAAATTTCCAGGTATTGATATTTCCCGCTCTTGCATAAATAGGTTCACAACTGCAAATGGCTCTTCGCATGAAAAAAATCCTTCTTTTTGCAAATATTGTGCCTTAACATTCATTGTTTTGCAATATGGAAAACGTAAATTTATGCCCGGATAGGCTTTATTCGAATTTTTTCTATTCGTCTTTGATTGGAGATAAGAACTTCTATTTCTACATTGTCAAGGTGGAGCTGCCAGCCTTTTGAGGGGATTTCTCCCGCTTTATGAAAGATCAGCCCGCCCATTGTTTCATATTCAGCGCTGTGAGGCAGAGAAATATCGAGATTTTTTTCAACGTCGATAATGCTCATTTTTGCATCTACGATCCAGTTTCCGTCAGGAAGTTTCCAGAAAAGCCGATCTTCCGGCAAATCATATTCATCTTCAATTTCTCCTACCAGCTCTTCTAAAATATCTTCAATGGTCACAATTCCTTCCGTTCCGCCGTATTCATTGACGATAATCGCTAAATGTCTCTGCTGTTTTCGAAATTCCTGAAAGAGGGCGGATATCTTTTTGTTCTCAGGAGCATAAATGACAGGCTTAATAATGGTCTCTATAGGGCTGCCTAGCATCTTTTCATCATTCGGATGTTTGGAAAACACTTTTAAAATATCTTTATACATCAGCAACCCGATAATATGATCAAGGCTGTCTTTATAGACGGGGATACGGCTGTAATCTTCTTCTATAAAGAGTTCTGCGGCTTTACGTATGGACGTGCCTGCGTCTAAAGCAAAAAGATCGATCCGGGGGACCATAATTTCTCTAGCGACTTTTTCTTTAAACGTTAAAAAGGAAAAAAGAAGCTTTTGATCAAACTGATTAAAAAATTTTCCTAAATCAGATTCCTGAATAATAGAGAGAATTTCAGTTTTGTTAAACATCAGCTTAGGGTCGGAAATAGAAGCTTTGGTTTTTGTCTGTAAAAGCTGGGTGATCTTTAAAAAAAGACCGGTGATAGGAAATAGAAGTACGAGAAAAATCGACACTAAGGGAGATAAGAACAAAATGACCTGTTTTTCTTTTAGGATACCTAAAAGTCTGGCACAAAGATCGATGCAGACGGAAAATCCGACGACAATAATTAAATACAATATTAAATGGCCGATCGACTGGACTTTCTTATGAAAGTAGAGATCGGCGAATAAAAACGAAGCGAAAAAGACATAAAGCGCATAAAAAATGTGCCGAGAAAAACTGATAAGAGAAATTAGACCGTTATGGATAAAAAAGCGTTTGAAATAGGGGTATATGAAGAATAAATGTCTTTTTTCATGAAAAAGGCTCTTGCTCTGCAAATATCCAAAGCGGATAACGGCCGTTTTAAAGGCGGTAAGAAAAGAGCCTCCTAAAATAAAGACAAGGCATAAAAGAAGTAGGGAAAAAGACTCAATCATGTGCGAAGTGTTAAACCTTTCTGTTTAATTACACTCATATAATATTTTTCTTTTTTTCGCATTACTTTCGCTTGCTTTTGCGTTTGATCTTCATAACGAAGAAGGTGTAAAAGGCCGTGAACAAGGTATAACAATAACTCATTATAAGGGTCGATCTGATGTTCTTTTGCATAGTCAACAGCTGTTTTGGCGCAGATAAACACTTCTCCTAGAATAAAGGGATAAGGCTTTTTTTTTGCCGTTGGGTCATCGATTGGAAAAGTGATGCAGTCCGTTGGACTGGGGTCGTTGAAAAATTCCTGATGCAAAGAGCAAATTTTTTTTTGACCGACAAAATGAATAAAGACTTCATCGGCTTCAATTTCAGCCTTTTTCAAAAAAAAAATTACAATTTCTTTTACAGCATCAATAGATAGTGAAAGAGAGCGCTGGCTATTAAAAACTTGAATTTTCACTGCACGTTGCTGGGTGTTTTTGGAAGACCGGTTACTTTTTTGTTTTCTCCGTCTTTCCATTTACCCAGTTTGCGTAATACATCAACTCGTTCGAAGCGCTTAAGAACGTTGCGTTTAATTCCGCCCTTATTGGCTTTTCCGTAACTCTTGTGGCGTGACATTTCTACCTCTTTATTTAATTTTTGCGATAAAGCAGTTTTCTGCTTCTGCTGCGTTTACATGTTCTTTATACCCTTTGGGCAAATTGTCCTTTTTGGGGCCTGTTGCCTTAGCCAAGTTATAATGGCGTTTTTTGGGTTTTTGGTGTCTTCTTTGTTCTTGTTTAGATGTTCTTGTCATTGTTTTGTAAACCTTGTTTTTAAAGCTAAAGTTTACTTCTAGCGGCCATATTTTTTCAAGTACTCTATTTATAATCTGTTCAAATGGTAAAAAAATCTTTTACACATACGGTTTCTTCAAAATTTGGTATAATGTAGGAATAGATAGTAAAAAATAATTATTTATTAAGGATTTTTATGACTATAGTTTTTATTGCAGATTGGGATGGAGATGCAGATTGGCAGGCGCCGGAGTATAATATTTCCGAGCTAGTCGTCGAAGGGGCTGTTAAGCTGCAGACAATTTTGTTCCCTCAAATGGATGAAACAAGCCGGTTATGGCCGGTTGCCGCTTTTTTTTCTCGCTGCATGAATAATTCCCTATATAGTTTTTTTGAGGCTGCAGGTGATGGTAATGAAGAAATCGTAATCCATTATCTAAAAACAAAAATCCCTGTGAATATAACAGACGCTAATGGAAATACGCCTCTTCATTGGGCTGCAAGAAAAGGCCATGAGAAAATTGTGAAAATTTTACTTAAAGCAGGCGCAGATGCGCAAACAATGAATGCACAGGGACAGTCTGCCAGAGATTTGGCTGTAGCCAACGCTCATCAAGCGATAGCTGACCTTGTCGATGTCTATTTATCCTGGCCTTCTTTAACGAGAAAAACCGTTTTGGAGATATTTAAAAGAAGGATCGACTATCAGGCGGAGCCTAATCTTCCCCGGACAGTTAAAACGATAATTTCAAGAATCGAAGAAGCTTTAGCTGACTAGTGCAGTTCGATATTCAGACCTAAATTTTTATAATGCTGATATTTATTTCTCGTGTTCAAGCTTTTTTGCGGCGATGTGCCGTCATCAAACTCATAGATAATTTTGGGATGATGCTTTAGCTGCAGGGCATGGGAGGTTAAATTAAAAATATAGGGAGAGTCTCCCATATCTTTTTCCAAAGATATCAAAATAAGCTCTTTCGAATTTTTTTCCGTATCATGGGGCAGAAAGCTGTCTTTTGGCGTTTTCCAAAGAAGCAAGTCAACAAACTCCAAAGCTTTTTGATCGGGCACGACTATGGTGAGCTTTTCCTTATTGGCAAAATGCATATGGGCTTTTTGAATAATGCGTAAAAGTTTGGTGTGTTCGAGTTTGATCTGAAAGAAAATTACTTTATTTATCATTTTTCTTGGGGAAATTAGAGATTTCTTCTTCGTTATTTCTTATCGCTTCAGGTGTAAGTACACCACAGGAAACGGTGAATTTGACGGCTTCTTCATTAGTCATCTCTACTTTTTTCAGATCCTTGATGGGAATAAGTACCAGATAGCCGGAAATAGGATGAGGAGCTGTCGGCACAAAAACGGGTGTTAGAGGCTCTTGGATTTTATCGGTAAAACTTGAAGGGACTTCTCCTGTAACAAAACCTATACAATAGCTGTCTTTAGAAGGAAAAGAGACCATAGTGGCATACTGAAAGCTTTTTCTTTTATCTTTATCCTGGATAAATGCCTCGACGATGTCTTTAGTGGCCTTATAGATAGATTTAACAAAGGGCGTTTTTGAAAAAATATAGTTGGCCGTTTTTATCAGACCGTTTAAAAAAAAGACACGGGTAAAAAAGCCTAGGATAAAAATAAAAATGATTAAAAAAATTATGGTGATGATCCTTGCGATAGCGGTCAAAAACTTGGCGCTTATAAGAGTAGAAGCTCCTAAATGAGAAAGCAGGCTTTGGGTCATATCTAAAAAGGGATCGGTAAAAATATCAACCAGAAAGACAAAGATGTAAATGGTCAGGGCGAGAGGCAGTAAGATGATCAGTCCGGTAATGAGATATTTTTTCATGAGCTTTTTTCCTCTAATTGGCTTTTTTGTTCTTCCGGCACGATTACTCCGCATGAGACAATATACTTGATAGCATCTTCGGTTTTCATGTCGATGAAGACCAAATCTTCTTTTTTAAACATTAACAAAAAGCCGGTGGTAGGGTTGGGGGTTGTGGGAACAAAAACGGAGATCAGCTCGGAATTAAGGGCTTTTTCGCAGGTCTTGGGAGAGCCGCGGCTGACCAGTCCGACCGAATAGGTGCCTTTTTCCGGAAATGGCACTAAAACCACCTGTTTAAATGAGTTCTTGTCAGAAACAAAAAGGGTCTTAATAATTTCCTGCGTGGTTTTATAAACCTTGTTGATGATCGGAATCTTATGAAGAATTTTATCGCTATATTTAATTAAGGTATTAAAAAAGAACCAGCGGGTAATGAATCCCAAGAGAAGGGTGAATAAAAAAATGGCTATTAAGATGAGGATCTGGCTTCCATACTGGATGACCTGCTTGGAAGAAAAAATGCCGAATCGAAAGTTCTGGATCTGTGTTTGCGAGAGCAGATCGGTCACAAACCCCATAAAAGGTTTGGTAAGAAAGTTCATAATAAAGATAACAACGACAATTGTGACCGTAAGAGGAAGTAATGTAACTAATCCGGTAATAAAATATTTTTTCATTTATAATCTCCTGGAGATAGGCTTGCTTAGTATAGTAGCAAACCTATCTATTTTTACCTACAACCCTTCTATTGGGCAGTTTCCTTTTTTTCCGCAGGCTGTTTTCCCCAGTTGATCCATCCATATACGGCCAGGCCGAAATAGACGCTGAAAAGAGCTGTCTGCGCATAGGCGCCGATATATACATTGTAAACAGCAAAAACAGCATTGGTTGCCATCCATATGAGGAACCCGGAGCGGATCTGTTTTGCATTTAAAATAGTGCCGATAATGGCAATCACTGTATTAAACCAAATGAACATCTCGATATTGTTCATATAAACTCCTGTTGATATCGGTTAATAATAAATCACATTGTTTTTCATCAAAGATCTGATTTGACTCTGTTTTAATGATAGGGATATCCCCTTTATGGGTAGCTTCAATTTCCGCAACCAGCTGACGGAAATCATCCCGTATTTTTTTCTGGAACTTTATATCGCATGCCCTGCAGCCGTCATCGGTGATCGCATAGCCTTCCGTAGGCTCTAAATAAATAAGGGCATCGTATTTTTTCATCCATTCCATACAGAAGATGGACATTGTCCTTGTAAGGCTATTGCCTCTGTTAAGATGGTCGATATAGACAAAAGCATCGGAAAGGGTTCTGTCGGAGATAGCTATTTCAAATCCTTCTGCTTCTGATTCTAGTTCTTTTTTTAGCTGACTGGCGATCACATGAAGCGTGGTTTGATAGATAGCATCTTCATTGATAGGGAAGGGACTTTGCCTTACAGTCTCATGGATAACAGTCACATTTTTGTTGTTCATCTTAAATTATGCGGCCAGATTATAGACCAGAGTTGTCTTATCAGAGCCGTGAGTTCCTAAAATTGCTTTTCTTTTCTTACCTTCTACTTTTTAACA
>CAZULH010000014.1:0-15953 GCA_964621105.1 uncultured bacterium | reverse complement strand
TGATGAAAAATAATTCAAATGCGTATTTTGGCTAAAAACAACTAAAAAATTTAAGTATAAATTGTTTGTAATAAACAACTTAAAAATGGAGGCGGTTGGACGTGTTCAGAACTTTCCAATGGGATGATTTACGAGTAGAAATAAAAAAGTGGATCTAAGACTCATCTATAAAGTTCATATCCTATAAAATTTTCAGGATAATCGGGATGTATAAACGAGGAATGTTTAAACCCAATCTTTTCATAAAAAGATTGAGACCATTTGTTTCTTTTTGCTGTAACAAGAATAATTTTTTCCGCGTCTTGATCTTTATCAAAGATGGAAAAAACAAGTTTTTTACCAATACCTTTTCGTTGGTATTCTGGCAAGACAGCCATTTCAGAAAGATAGTAACTATGAATATCCCATTTCTCAAAAATGACAAAACCTATGATCTTATCTTTATCACATGCCACATGGATAAGCTGTTTTTTTTCAAGCCTAGGTAAGATTTTTTGATTAAAATAACTAGAAAGTTGTTCGGTATTTGATCGGCCTTGAGGAAGGAAGGCTGATAAAAAGACATTTGAAAGCTGTTCTGTTTCAATAGGACTTATTAATAAAAGCCAAGTAAATAAGATCATATATATTGTGTATTAGGATTACCTATAAATTCATTATCTTTTCATTTTTGTTCTTTGTCAAGGTAGCAATGGAGGTGGAGAGACGCATTCAGAGCTTTCCAGATTAGGGAAGATTTTTTGTTTCTTCTTGCTTTTACGAAAACTATATTGTATGGCTAGATGAGTAATAAACGACAGGAGATATGATTCCTTGTAACACGTTTTTAAGGTTCGGCCAGAAAGTATTCATAACAATATTCAATGTGTGCAGCATATCGTCGGGAAAATGGGAAGAACCATTTATGAAACATTTTCTGAGCTTAGAGTTTTTATGTGCTTCAGGAGATCGATAAGATTCATCAAGTGTTTTTATCCACTCTTGATAGTTGTTAAGAAAGTTCCACTTTGAATTTTTAGAAACCCAATTAAAAAATTTAGTTTTTTTTGACTTTTTAGATGATCCAACTATTTCGGTTCCTTCTTCTAGAAAATAGACAAAATTCATTAACTTTTCCCATAGAGCTCTACTTTGATATATAGATCCTTGGTCTAGACTTAATTTTCTGAGCAAGAGATAGGGGCAGGGCTCCGTTGAAGGATTTTCAGATTGAGGAAAGTTAATAAGGGAGTTATATAATCCTATATGGCATTCTTGTAATAATGTCATATGGAATTGAACATCAAGAAACATGTCAATGAGTTTGCTTAATCTATCTTCAGGGTATTCAGATTTCAAGTATAGATCGATAAATTCCGAAGAGTTGTCTGCTCTCTTTAGGATTTGTTCTATTCCTTGTGGCGGGAATTGGCTTTTAATATATTTAGCCTTTAAGGAAGCGCATATTTTTTTATTATATTGTGCCGCGTAATCGCGGATTTTTTCTATCTCATTGTCTGTCATTGGGTGATCCTTCATTTAAAAAAGCCAGGTCAATAGACCTGGCCTCATTGGAGGTGGTTGGACGCGTTCAGAACTTTTGACTGGTTTTTATTTCAAAAGAGCAGTTGTTGCAAGTCGTTTTAAATATCCGTATTAATAAACGTTTTTTGCTTAAACGGATCAAAGAGGTATACCGATTTGGTAGAAATTGGTAGAGATTTGGTAGAAAAAAAACGTCTGAATAATTTACTTAAAATTTTAAGTATTAAAAACTTATGTTGTATTTTCTACCAAATCAGTAAAAATTGGTAGACTTTTGGTAGCAAATCAATATATAATAAAAATAATTAAATAGTAGGATTCAACTATTAAGAAAAGAGGCCTTTATGAAAATACCTCGTAGACCACCACCTTTTTCAAAGTTTTTACAAGAAAAAAACAAAGTATCAAAAGTGCTTGAATTTGTAATGAAGGGTGCTTACGAAGAAGATGAATATAGACATTGGGATGTTTTGCGACATCTTACTCCTCCAGAAGGATTGTCATCAGAAGAATGGTGGTATGCAATTAAATTAAAAAGACAGAGTAATAGAAAAATGATTCCATTAATGGATTCTAGTAAAAAACATTTTTCGTTTGCATTGACAGATTCTATTCTTACGAGTTTGCATAAAATTGACTTACATATGGGGGGAGGAATTAGTTTGCCTGAACCTATCGCTAATCCTCAAGCACGTAACGAATTTCTTATTCGTTCATTAATAGAAGAAGCTATTACATCCAGCCAACTAGAAGGAGCATCGACGACGCGGCTAGTAGCTAAAGAAATGCTAAAATCAAAACGTGCGCCCAGAAATAAAAACGAAAGAATGATTTATAATAACTACTTAGCGATGGAACGAATTCGTGATATTAGAGACATAGATATAACTGTAGATATTATTCTTGAATTGCATAGAATTGTCACGGATAATACTTTAGAAGATCCCTCGGCTGCGGGTAGATTTCGCTATTCTAATGAATCGATAGTAGTAGAAGATACAATTACTGGAGAAATCCTTCATACTCCTCCATCAGCAAATGAATTGAATGCTAGAATTAAAGCATTGTGTGAATTTGCTAATAGGAAAAATTCTAAAGGATTCATCCATCCCGTACTTCGCGCAATTATTATACATTTTTGGCTTTCTTATGACCACCCCTTTGTTGATGGAAATGGTCGTACTGCAAGAGCGTTATTTTATTGGTCTATGTTGAATAGTAGATATTGGCTTTTTGAGTTTATATCAATATCTGAGTTTTTATTAAAAGCACCTGTAAAATATGCCAGGTCATTCTTGTATACAGAAACAGACGACAATGATTTAAACTATTTTATTTCTTATCAGTTAGGAATTGTAAACCGTGCACTAGATTCATTGTATATACATATTAAGAAAAAAACCGAGGAAAGCCAGGCGTTTGAAAATAAGTTGAAAAATGCTCACTTATTTAATTATAGACAGGAACAACTACTTATGCATGCTCTAAAACATCCAGGAACTAGGTATACTGTTCAAGAACATAAAAATAGTTTTCGAATAGCTTATGATACTGCAAGAAATGACCTATTAGATTTAGAAAAAAAAGGTTTTTTAAACCATGAAAAAATGGGGAATGCTTATGTGTTTTTTGCCTCTAAGAATCTTTCAAGTTTAATTAACACTAATTAATAAAGATAATGTGTTTTTCATTCGAAATGAAAGTGGTTGGACGCGTTCAGAATTTTTGATTGGACAAAATTGATACACTTAGAAATCATACAAACATGAGAAATTTATTGTTTGCACTCTTGAGTCTTGCTTTAATGATTTCATGTTATGGATTGGAAAAATCGGCAAACTTATTGAATCAGCAACAAATCAAACTAATACAGGTTATAGAGATGGTAGAGGAGATGCCAACTTTCTTATACAAAGTGTTGTCCAAGGATGATTGGGAAAAAAGTTGTCGGACGATCCACTTATCGAGCATGGATGCTGATTTTATCCATCTTTCCACAGATGAGCAGCTAGATAAAATTATTGAAAAGTATTGGTCAGAGGCTTCTGAATATGTTTTATTAAAACTAGAAGTTGCAAAATTATCAGGAGATTTAGTTTTAGAAGCCAATCTAGGTGGAACGAATAAGTACTATCATTTGTATAAAGGATCTATACCTTTGGGCGCCATTATAGAATTAAAAGTACATAAAAAATAGATCTGTACTTGATGATACAGCAATGCGGCGCAAGGTACTTGATCTTTTTGAAAAGAGAGAACTTCCTGATATTTTTGTGTTGTTGTGAAAGACCTACACGTTTAGACATAATTAAATTTCTTGGACGTCAATTAAACCATAAAAAAAGCCAAGCCTTTGACCTGGTCGAAATGGAGGTGGAGAGAATCGAACTCTCGTCCTTGAATGACTCCCTATTTATGACTACATGCTTATCGTCTTGAAATGTAATTGACCGTGCTGTAAGACGCACCACTTCGGGCCAATTTGCCTTTATAAGTCTCGAAGACAGTCTAAAAAGCTAATCGACGTTCTTCACACTGAGATATACGACGGTGGTTCTAAAAAACTCCCAGTCTGATTTTTCAGTCACCGAGCTACTTAGACGATTAGGTCTTAAGCGGCTGCTAACATACCTTCATGGTTGTCAGTTATGTTTTTTCCGGTTTTTTAAAGAGGCCAACCGAAATCCTCTGCATGCCATAAATACTTCATCATCAAGTCAAAACCAGTGCACCCCCGCAAATTTTAATTTAAGTCTATCATAGAGAGATATTTTAGGGATAGCTATGGATTTTTTCTAAAGCGATAATTTATACTGATTAATTTATACAAGTTAGAAGGGTTGAAAAAAAATGTTTACGCTGCATAAAGAGAGTTTTCCTCAAAGGGAGTTAAGGATATTAGAGCTATGGGAAAAGCAGAAGATTTTTCAAAAATCTATTGAACAGAGAGAGAACGAAAAGACCTTTTCTTTTTATGACGGGCCTCCTTTTGCAACGGGGCTGCCCCACTATGGCCATCTGGTGGCCAATACCTTAAAAGATGTGGTGCCCAGATATAAGACGATGAAGGGCTATTGTGTAAGAAGAAGGTTTGGATGGGACTGCCACGGTCTTCCTGTAGAAAATGAGATCGAAAAGGAAAAACAGCTCTTTGGCGCAAAAGCGATCGAAGAATATGGTATAAAAAATTTTAATGAAGCCTGTGCGAATATCGTCCTGAGATATACTAAAGAGTGGAAAAAAACGATCGACCGGGTGGGGCGATGGGTGGATTTTTCCCATACTTACAGAACGATGGACAAAACCTTTATGGAATCGGTCTGGTGGGTATTTTCAGAGATTTTTAAGAAGGGGCTTGTTTATGAAGGCTATAAGGTCATGCCTTTTTCTGCGCAATTAGGGACGCCCCTTTCCAACTTTGAAGCTAATCTTAATTACAAAGATGTCAATGATCCCTCGCTAACGATTTTATTTTCTCTAAAGGAAGAGGAAAATACCTTTTTTGTCGTCTGGACGACAACTCCCTGGACACTGGTCTCCAATCTGGCAGTCGCTGTAGGAAAAGATATCGAATATGTGAAGATCTTTGCAAGAGAGCATAAGAAAAATATGATCATGGCCAAAGAGAGGCTGCCATCGTATTTTTCTGATGAAAATGAATATGAAATTTTACAGACATTTACCGGAGAAGATCTGAAAGGAAAAAGATACGAGCCTTTATTTGATTATTTTAAAGACCATGAGAATGCCTTTCAGGTATTGCTGGGGGATTTTGTCTCTCTGGAAGAAGGAACGGGCATCGTACATATGGCCCCGGCATTTGGAGAAGATGACTTTTATGCCTGTCAGAAAGCAGAAATTGCGCCGGTATGTCCTGTCGATGAGAATGGAAAATTTACGTATGAGATTGCTCCTTATGAAGGGCTGTTTGTCAAAGATGCCGATAAGCAGATTATTCGGTTGCTTAAAGAACAGAAACGGGTATTTAGACATACCCAGATCAATCACCGCTATCCTTATTGCTGGCGTTCGGATACACCTCTCATCTATAAGGCGGTCAGAACCTGGTTTGTGGCTGTAGAACAAGTCAAAGAGCAGCTGATAGAGGCGAACAAGAAAATTCATTGGGTGCCTTCGCATATCAAAGAGGGAAGATTTGGGAAATGGCTGGAAAATGCAAGAGACTGGGCAATATCGAGAAACCGTTATTGGGGTACGCCCATCCCCATCTGGAGAGGCGATAAGGGCTCTTTGCATGTATTTGCTTCTATTGCCGAGCTGGAAGAGGCTGCTGACTGTAAAATTGATGACCTGCATCGTCAGCATATCGATTCATTAACGTTTGAAAAAAACGGTGAAACATTTACACGAATACCGGAGGTCTTTGACTGCTGGTTTGAGTCCGGATCGATGCCTTATGCGCAAAACCACTATCCTTTCGAAAATAAAGAGCTTACGGAAAAACAGTTTCCTGCTGATTTTATTGCTGAAGGCCTTGATCAGACAAGGGGTTGGTTTTATACGCTGAATGTATTGTCTGTGGCTTTGTTTGATAAACCTGCTTTTAAGAATGTGATCGTTAACGGGATTGTTTTAGCTGAAGACGGCAACAAGATGTCCAAGCGTTTGAAAAATTATCCCGATCCTGCTGAAGTTTTAGATCAGTATGGGGCCGATGCTCTGCGACTGTATCTTTTAAACAGCCCTGTGGTCAAAGCGGAAGACTTACGTTTTTCTAAAAAAGGGTTAGAGCTTGTTTTGCGGCAGTTTTTAATTCCTTTCTGGAACGCTTTTTTCTTCTTGTCCACGTATGCGAATATCTATCAGTGGAAACCTGAAAAAATGCAAAAGCCGGTTTGTGATATCGACAGGTGGATAGTGTCCAAAGTAAACCATCTGGTTACTGCAGTAGAAGAGGGAATGGAAGCTTATGATTTATCGAAAGCGATAGAGCCTTTGGTGGGCTTTATCGATGATCTGACCAATTGGTATATCAGACGGTGCCGTTCGCGATTTTGGGCAGATGAAGATACACAAGATCGCCGTTCTGCTTTCAGCGCCCTTTACAGCGTGTTAGTGACCCTTGTTAAAGTAGCCGCACCCTTTGTTCCCTTCTTATGCGAAGCGGTCTATCAGGAGCTGAAAACAGGGGATATGCCGCAATCTGTGCATTTATGTGACTATCCAGCATTCGAGCAGGCCCTATATGATGAAGACCTGGAAAAAGAGATGGACTTTGTGAAGAAAACGGTAAGTTTGGGCCATGCTTTAAGAAAAGAGCAAAAACTGAAGGTGCGGCAGCCTTTGCAGAAAGTCCATGTCGTTGCTTCTAACGAGCAGCTCTCAGGATATTATCATAAACAGAAGCAGCTGATTTTAGATGAGCTGAATGTTAAAGAAATGCAGATCCATTCGGATGAAAAGGAATTTATGCATGTTCAGGTCAAACCGAATTTCCGTATTTTAGGTAAAAAAATTGGGCAGCTGATGCCGAAAGTCAAAGCAGAAATCGAAAAGTTTTCTTCTAAAGAGATCGAGCAGTTAAAAAAGAATCAGTCCGTGTCTATTACCGTCGATGGACAGGCTATAGATATTGCTCAAGAAGATGTGCAAATTGAGAGGATTGTAAAGGAAAATATTGCGGCGGCAGCAGAAAATGAGATCGCTATCGCTTATGACACAAAACTTTCCAAAGAGCTTTTAGAGGAAGGGATCTCTCGCGAGCTTGTCAACAAGATCAATACAATGCGAAGAGAGGAAGGATTGGAAGTGCAGGATCGAATAGAGATCAAAATGGAAACGACCGATTATGTTAAAAGCTGTTTTGAAAAATATAAGGACTATATCTGCAAGGAAGTGTTAGCTCTAACCGTTTCGTTTGAGACATGCGTCGGCACCAGCTGGGATATTAACGGTGAAGATACGACAATAGCAATTACAAAGGCTCTGTAAAAGGGAAGAGAGCGGTTTCCTGCAGATAATAAATAGTTGTAATGATTGAAAGTGCTATTTTATTAACAAAATAAGCTTTTACAGTATAATTCCCGTTATAAGTGTTATTAATTTCTTCTTGTATATTCTTAATAACTTCATCTTGTGACATTCTAGGATTTCTGCAGATATAGGAATAAATAAACTTAGGAAGTTCGCCCCATCTTCGAAGATCATATTGTTTTTTATCTTCTATGGCTAGGTTAATTAACAAGAAAGTTTGGATGGTTGGCAAAGAAATGGCTGTTAAAAAGTTTCTCTTCCACACATGTGAAGGATAGTTGCCTTGAAAGCTATATGTATCGACAGTAAGTTCAACAAAAATTCGATCAACAAGATATTCTGCTTGTGGATAAGAAACATTTCTAAGTACAGCCTCAAACATTAAGTCGTTGATTACCCTTCCAGGTTGATCGGAGGCAATTTGTTTTTTAAACTCGGTTTTTTTTTCTCTTCGTTCCGGCCGGCTAATTTGAAAAAGAATATTAAAGGCAGAAGAATCTGATCGTATTTTTGTAGTCATAACTTTTACGAAAAAATTTAGGAGGCATTCTAAAAAAATGCTGGTAAAAATCTCAATCTTTTTTATTTTTTAAATGTGATTGGCTTTTCCCTTCGGTTTTTTATGATCCAATAGGAAGAAAAGCTGATAATAAGGGCTAATAGCCAAACAATGACATTAGGGAAAGTAAAAAAGGAAGAGGACGGCTGAAATAAAAATCCCCAGCGGCTGCCGATCGGCCAAAAAAGAAAACCGGCGGTGCCTCTTAAATTTTCTTCAGGGCAAAAGCCAAAGTCACGGCTGTCTGCGCTCATTGCATGATTATCGCCTAACACAAGATACATTTTTTCAGGGAGCTTTAAGCCATTAGTAAGAATGAAGTCCTTATCCAAAGAACCGTCAGTCTTAATAGGCGGCCCCTGATCGATAAACGCATGATAGGGAGAAGTTTTTTCTTTTTCTTTTTGGATAAATTCTTTTAGGACAGGGTCGTTCTTATCGAAGATTTTTCTTCCCATCAGATAAAAGCTTCCGTTGCGGAAATACGCATAGCGGCTAGGGAAAAAATCTCCTTTTTGCGGAGTAAAGCGGGTGTCAAAATCAAAGCCCAGGTTATAAAGCGACTGGGTTATTTGAGGATCAAACTGTTTTAATAGGTGCTTTTCAGAAAGCTGCCTTGCAATTCCCAGCCAATTAACCGAATAGATCTTTCCGTCCTGGAATTCATAAGTGCCGTTAGGAGCAGAAATCGAAGGGAGGTATTTTTCTGATGCAGAAGAAGACTGATAGCTGTATTTATAGGCTTTATTGTTTTTAATATGAAAACGTGCCGTATACAGGCTTTCATGGATCATTTGCATGTGTTCTTGATCTAGGGGCAGATAGGAATAGGTATAGCTAAATTGCGGCCGCATATAGCCATGGGGATCTTTTTTAATTTGTACGGGATGAATGGACGGATGGTGCATCATTTCCAGCACATAATCAGAAGAAAATGATCTTGAAGCTTTTGACTGGGCCTCTTCTTTTGTTAATATTCGGGCCATTGCATAATTTTCCATCCCCCAGATTTTATAATAATCGGAAAAAGAGGTCTTTTCAGAAGAGAAAGGAAACAATGCCCCTTGCGCCAGTCCGTAGGAAGAGAGAGAAAGTTTGGCAACGGGAATTCCTGTCTGATAGTGAATAATAGGGGAGACAATATGATTTTCCATTCCCTGAGCGGATAGTTTTCCGTCAAAATGAATAAAGGGAATATGTTCGAGCGTTGTTAAATAAGAAGTATCAAAATCCTTGATCTCATTGCCGTCTTTATCAATCCCATAGAGCAATCCTCCATAGTAATAGACAGTGTCTCCCGGTTTGGCGATCAGCCTTTTAATAAACTGTTTGGTCCCGGGGATCAGCCAAAGATACATGGTATCAGGATCTGTAACATCTAAATTGTGGGCGGAAAATACAACGATAGAGCCTCTTTTTACAAGATCAGGGTCAAAATAAAGATGCTTGGTTTTTCCGATAGTATTAATGCTGTACTTGGACTTGGAAACGACAAGAAAGTCTTTTTCCTTTAATGTCGGCCGCATTGATCCTGTCGGTATGTTATAGAGCTCGAACCAAACCTGTCGGATAACAAAGGCGATTGCTAAGGCAAAAACGATGGCCAAAAGTGAGTCGATGGTTTTCTGGATAACATTTTTTTTAAGAGAGGTCTCTGTTAAGGTAAAGAGAGCGTCTATTTTTTCAATTATAACAGGCTGATTTTTCTGATCAATAGCTTCCTGCAGCTGCAAAAGTGTATTTTGGATATGTGATTTTTCCTGATCGGACAGACCTTTTTCTTTTTTGCGATAAAGCGCATAAAAATGATGAAGGGCTTTTTTTGCCTGCCAGCGAGAATATTTTTTTCTTCTTTTCATTGCCTGATCCGATGTTTAAAAAAAAGTGTAAATTTTTTGAAGAAATATTAGCAACCTTCTTGTGAACAAATGATTTATGGTTTTGTGGGAAGTTTGTTGATAACTTTGGAAAGTCCTGAAAATAAAACAGATGAAAAAGAATTTAATCTTACAGTTTTATATTTAGTGGTTTAGGGTTAAGTGGCTGATTATTAAATATTAAGGGCAGTGAGAGAGACGCCCTGTATATACTGTAGAAGCCTATCTTGAAAAACTGTTGAGGAAATGTTCATAACCAAGGGAAAAACGTTAAGATTTTATTAATAATTGCGTATGATTACACTTTTATTTTTAGTGAGATAGTGTTTATTGCTTGGTAATTATTTTCGGATTCCACATAAAGGGCGACTGCATTTCTGCGGCCTGATCTTTATAGCCGATAGGTGTCATTATCCATAAATACTTATGCTGCTTTTGCAGCTGCTGATTTAATTGCGAATAGGGGATGTCTATAATTAAGGTATGCTCATCTCTTTGTACGATATGATAGGAAAAAGAGATAAGCTCTTGCTGCTCGCTGACATCTAAGGCGTAAAGTGAAAAGTCCTTATAGTATCGCGGCGCTTTGACTTTTATGCGAAGGCCGTCTTTAGCTAGGAGCATGGGCAGATCAAACTGCAGGGGCCTGCGGGGAATGAGATATTTTTGCAGACGATGCAGGTGGCCAAAGGCAGCGGCTCGAAAAAGAAGGGACTTGTCCTGATCGATCTGTATCCAATAAGGAAAAACGGATTTGTCCGACATAAAGATATTAAGGGTTTTTTTAGAAAAGACCGTATCGTCTTTAGGCCAGTTGATCTGATAAGTATCCAATTCCTGAAAGGGCTTCCATAAATTTTTGTTTTCATGCATGAGCAGAGATAAGAATTTTACTAAGATCAAATCGCTGTCTTGAAAATTGATCCATGCTTTTTTCTTTAAAGAAAAACATTCGACCAACTGATCATTTTTCAGATCGATTTCATAAAGGGTCCAAGAACTATGGCCGGGGGCTTTATTATTAAGCCAGTGTGTCCAGTCCATATTTTCTTTTGTCTGATTCTGTGCAATATTAATTTCCTGTAAAACCAGCTGTTCTTCGGAAATATCCTGAATGATCAGTGCGGAATACATTTGATTTTGAGAAATGATAACAAAATCGCCGGGGAGGCCTCTTTCAAAATAATTTTTTAAAGAAAGGCCCGAACATAATAGAGGAAATAGAAGGAAAAATAGGAATTTAATTAATTGCATATTTTCGGTATAGTTTATTTAAAGTGTAAGGATTTTGAATATTGAGATCTAGAAAAAAACATAAACGGCCAAGAATTGAAAAAGCTTTTTTTATGACTTTTGCCTTTTTTATTCTGGTCTTTTTGATCATTAAAATTTTTTCTTGGACAGGTCTTTCCAAACACTGGCATAAAAAAGCCAGCAGGATTGACCGGCAAATGGAGCAGATTGTCCATATGCAAACGACCTCGCACTCTCATCATTGATCGCTAAACAGAGCATGAGAGAGCTTTTCTGTCTGTATACAAACTGTTTTTATACGAGAAGTGTGCCCTGCGATAATCGAAATATCGGATTTTGCGATTTTCAGCATCTTGGATAAAAATCGAATCAATTCATCATTAGCTTTATTCTTTTCAGGCAGCGCCTTCAGTTTAATGATCAGCTGATCATTTTTCCAGCCGAGACATTCATTTTTAGAGGATTTGGGAGTAACCTTGACAGTAAAACGGATAGAGCCATTATTTTTGAAAAATTTCATATATTTTTACTTGAAATGAACCTTTCTATCCATTTATACTTCATTGTGAATTTTGAACAAAGCTATGAAAATTATCATTGAAGCTATCCGATTTTCTCATCATCACCATCATTGCCCCTAAGGGCAATGCATATCGTTTTTTTTATTCACATTTTTCAAAAATAATTTAACAGTAAAGGAAAAGTTATGAAAAAATCTTTGATGGTGAAAGATGTTATCGGCGGGATGCTCTTAATTGCCGGAACAACAATTGGCGCCGGTATGCTGGGAATACCCCTTATTACCAGCCAGACAGGGCTTTGGCCCTCTTTATTTATGACCCTAGTTGTATGGGTTTACATGTTTTTAACGGGACTCTTGTTTTTAGAAGTGACAATATGGATGCACACCGGCGCTAACGTGATTTCCATGTCCAAACGGTTTTTAGGAAAATACGGCAGGGTTCTTTCAATAGGCACCTTCTTATTTTTATATTACTGCCTGATGGTAGCTTACTTTGCTGCCGGCGGTCCTATTTTAATGTCTGCATTGGGGATTACCTTAAGCGGATGGCCTGCTTTTTTAATTTTCGGGATTCTATTCGGGATGATTGTAGGTATAGGCCTAAGCTTTGTCGATAGGGTCAATTATATCTTGATGATCGCTCTTTTTTTATCGTATTTTGCACTAATCGGAACAGGAGTAAGCGAGATTGACGTGCAGCGGTTTCAAATGCAGAACTGGAAAGGCCTCTGGTTTGTTGCCCCTGTGTTATTTGCGGCATTCGGCTATCACAATGTAATTCCTTCTTTATATACCCACTATAAGGAAAGCGGAAAAGTGATGCGTTATGCGATCTTTTTCGGGACACTTATCCCTTTGATCATTTACGTGATCTGGCAGGTAATAATTATCGGCGTCCTTCCTCAGGAAAGCATTGTTGAAGGAATGAATAAGGGCCTGGCGATCACAGAAGTGATGCAGTCGCATATCGGAAAAGCTTCTATTCGAAACTTTAGCAAGCTGTTTAGTCTTTTTGCAATTATTACCTCTATGTTAGGCGTTTCCTTTTCCATGGTAGACTTTTTAGGGGATGGACTTTCCTTAAAAAGAAAAGGATGGGATAGATTTATCCTTTGTCTATTGACCTTTGTGCCTCCCTTTATTATTACGTCCATTGATCCTTCTATTTTTATTGTTGCAATAGGTATTGCCGGAGGATTTGGAGAAGCCTTTTTAAATGGGATTCTGCCGGCATGGCTGGTCTGGGTAGGAAGATATAAAAGAAAACTGCAGTCTGCGTATCTTTTGCCGGGGGGTAAAATTACTTTGGCAATATTGATAGCCGCTGCTTTTGCAGTGATGGTCTTAGAGGGAATTATTCTCTATCGCAGTTAATATTTCAGTCCCCAGCCTAAAGAGACCGACTTAATAAAAGGGACTTTCTGGTTGGGGGCAGAGTCTGGCTGAACCACTTCTACCTGAACAAAATGTTTATTTTGCAGTTGTTCATCATAGATATAGCCTAAAGAATATTCAGAATAGGAAAAAGGGGTGTCTTTAGTTGAAAAAAAAATCTGCTTTTCCCAAATTTTTTTTAATTTGGAAGGTTTTTCTTCATTATCTGTTTTATCTTCAGTAAAAGCAACATTCATCAATAACATAAATAAAATTATATGAAGATAATTCATAAATGCCTCTTTTTTTTCATGCATTATAGCAGGAAGGGATTTTTTGGCAAAAAAACAATAAATTCTTTAAGTGGTTTTCCACCAGTGAGAGACAAATCGTTCTAAAAGAGAGGTCCTTTTGCTTTTTAAAAAAAAGGTTAATACAAAGGCCAGTACTAAAGAAACGGGGAGGATGGTAAACATTATTTGGAAAGATTGAGGAGAATACTCTTTGGTATGTTCAAAAAATCCTTTGTTCGATTCTAAAGAATCGAGAATAAATCCGGTAATCGGCTGGTATAAGGAACAGCCGATAAAGACGATAAAATTGGTAAAAGCTGCAGCGGACCCTTTTGCAATGGGATGGTTTAAATCGATCGCCAGGCTGTAGGTTAAAAGCTGGCCGCTGGAAAAAAGGCCGACTAAAAATAACAGCGTAAAGACCAATATGATTGGGAGCTTAAAGTAAAGGACGGGAATAAAACAGAAAAGCGTTAATAAAGTTCCTATGCGAATTAACCCTTTTTTATGATGAAAATGATCGGAAAAATAACCAAAAAGCGGACAGCCGATCACATTTCCAAAAAAAATCATGGAGGTAGCATAGGAAGCTAACCCTTTGGAAATGTCATAATAAGTAAATAGATAGGTGATTCCCCATAATCCGCCAAAGATATTGATAGTAGAATAAAAAAGAAAACTAATTAGACCGTTATACCAGGACTGTTTGTTTCTGCAGACGGTTTTTAATCCATGGACGGCATGGACAAATGTTTCGGGCTTGTGCATTTTTTGAAAGTCGGGAGGTGTTTTTCGTAAAAGCAAAAAAGAAAGAATGCCCAGAGCTATTCCGAATATTCCTACATAAAAAATTGCAGGCCGCCAGCTGAAAGTATGGACGACATAACTTAAAGGCCCCTGTCCTACTATAGCTCCAAAAAGGGCAAGAGCATTCCCGGCTCCGATTAATGTTCCCCGTTTTCTTTCAGGAAAATAATGGGCGCAAATATATATAAAGCCGATAAAGGCGGCAGATGCGCCTATCCCCATAAAAAATCGGCCGAACTTGGCAATCCATAGATTTTCAGCGAAACTAAAAATAATTACGCCGGTTCCTGCAATTATCGCCATAATGGAAAGCAGTCTTCGTGCGCCAAAACGATCGATTAAAAGCCCCGATAAAAGCTGGACGGGAGCATAGCCATATAAAAAAAAAGCGCTTAATAAACCGATAGAAGCGGCATTGGCATTAAAGGTAACAATTAATTCCGGAACGATGACACTGGGGAAGACCCTCAGAAAATTTTCAAAAAAATAAAATAAAATACCAATGATAAAAATTCCCCAGGCAAGGGGATGAATCTGAATTTTTTTCATTTGGCAGCTGATTTTTTTTATTACATCATAATAATCAAAATATTAAATGTCAAATCAGGCTAATTTTGGATCGAAGAGTCTTTTTTTGCGATAATTGCTAAAAACATGGGAAATTCTTTACGGGCGCGATTTTCCATTTTAGCATATTTGCCCGTACTTGTTTTATCCGATATCCATTCCTCCAAGCGAAGAATGGCAAAATGATTTTCCTCCAGCCACTGACTGTAAGTAGAAAGGGGGTGGTGATAGGAATAAAGAGAGGGAGAGTTTTCTTTTTGGCCAGGATGGATGGATATAGGGATTTCTAACGGGCTCATATAGAGAGAAACTTTGCGCGACTGCATTTTTTTGTCTTGGTCGATATCCCAGCAGGACTGGCGGGGAATACGAAAGCACGGATGGTTCATGATAATGATAAATAAACCATTTTTTTTCAGATGGCTGTTCACATTTGCAAATACTTTTTGGGGATGTTTTACATTTTGTATGGAAAGAATACAGGCGGCGGCATCAAAATCCGTTTTTTTTACCGGCAGTTTTTTTTCCATGTCTCCAACGTAAAATGAGGCTTTTTTTCTTTTTTTTGCCAATTTGATCAAAGAAGGAGAAAGATCGATGCCGTGATATTCAATAGAAGGCGGAAGGTTGTGTGCTAATACCCCCTGGCCGCATCCTAAGTCCAAAAGGCTAGTAACCTTTTTTGATTTTAGAAGCTTAAAAACATTCGGTAAAATAATAGTTTTATGAAAGTAATGGCCTTCTTTTCCCACGATGGAGTGGTACCACTTACTGCCTTTTTCCCAAGATGAGCCCATACCGGTAAGATCCTTGTTTATATATGCGCATGATAGCAGATAAAGCGATATTTTTTCTTGAAAAAGATATTTTTTAGGAGATATGCTGATGTAGTCAAAAAAATATTAAATAAAGGAATTTTACTATGGTCTCATATAAGGAATTAGGCTTTGTTACGACAAAGCAAATGTTTGAAAAAGCAATGAAAGGAAAATATGCCGTTCCTGCATATAATTTTAATAATATGGAACAGCTTCAGGCAATTATTGTGGCCTGCCTAGAAACGCAATCGCCTGTTATTCTGCAGGTTTCCAAAGGGGCTCGTGAATATGCCAACCAGACCCTATTGCGGTATTTGGGACAGGGAGCTGTTGCCATGATGAAGGAAATGGCAAAAGAAAAGG
>CAZULH010000013.1:0-15960 GCA_964621105.1 uncultured bacterium | reverse complement strand
CTTCGAATGCCACTTAGCCGCAGCTTTTTATTGCATTATAAAAAGGTCCCGTTCCAGGATAAGAATTTCCGTATATAAGAAATGTTCTTTAATTAAAAGGCTCCATTTAAAAAAAGGCTTCTTTTAGTTTTTGTTGTAAATAGAATTTTTTTACTAAAGTAATCAAAGAGCCCATCTCGTAAGTAGCAAAAGCGGATGTTCCCATCAGCATAAAAGAAAAATGCGTGTAAGGAAAATATCTGGCATAAGAGATAGAAAAATAGCGGGCGGCTATCAATAAAGCAAAGGAGGCTAAAAATTTAATAGCTAAAGCCGCAGGGTAAAAGGAGGGGTTTATAGAAACAAAGAAGCTTTCATCTGTTAATTGAGAGGGTTTAAGAATGGTTTTAAATTTTTTTTCATCTTGCACAACCTTGTAAGTATCGTACGCAATATGAGAAGCTAAACCGTAAAAACTGATAATGCCTAAGGCTAGAGGGCTAATCATAAAGTATTCCTATTCGTTTCGTATTAATCCAGTTAACAAATATAGGCTAACCATGCTGGTTAGTCCAGTAGAAGCGTAAGTAACAGCGCAAAGATGAGGGAAACAGATGTACAAAGCAGTGACGGTAAGCATGCCGCAGAGTGCGGAAAGAGCAATCTTAGAGATCTGTTTTTCGAGTTCTGAGTCTGTATTTTCTATTATTTCCTGCTGCAGGCGGATGCCGGAGAATTGAAAGGTTAGCACTGATGAGCCAAAAGCGGCTGCCGGAAACATTGCTGCAAATGACATTATAACCTCATATTAATTTGAATCGACAAAATAATAACATATTTTGTGAATTATTAATATAATAAATATCTTTTTAAGGTTAGATAATAAAAAAGCCCCGCTTTTTTAGCGGGGCTTTTAAAGACTATCAAATAAAATCTTCTTTTATTAGCTAGCAACCTTTTGTGTTTCTGCTGCAGTCTCTTTAACAGGTTTGGCTGCGATAGCTTCTTCCTGCTCCTTGGATTTTTCCAAGAAGAGCTTGCTGAGCTTGCCGGCAGAAAAGATCCAGGCGCCGATGATTACAGCTAAAATGACGGCAATATATGGCGTCATAGCTGCAACTGAGCCTAATACAACGATCAGACCTTGCTGAAGGAGAGATCCTCCTGCTTTTCCTAATCGGGCGCCTACGACGTCGATAGCGGCCTTTCCTTTCACTTTAGACTCTTGATCTAAAGGTATGTAGGCCATTTCTTTAGTTGGGTCAAATAAAGAGTACTTACTTGACTTGCTAAACATATTTTGAAGGGCGCCGATAATGACCGGTATTAAAAATGGACTGCTGATCATTAAGGGGAAAATCATGGACAGGGGCTGTTTTAACAGCACGGTAGCAAAGAAGATCATCCCGGTAATAATAAGAACGACAGGGGTGATCAAAGCTGCTGTTTTCCATCCAAATTTTCGAATGACGTTGCCTCCGACAAACATGGCCATAATGATGGAAATAACACCTGTGCAGAAGGAGAACATTCCCATAAAGCTTAAATATTCATTCATAGATGAATACTGTCTCTTAAGCTGATCTTTCCAGGTTACTTCCACAATATTGATGGAAATACCATAAGCGATGACCAGAATAGAGATTAAACCGATATATTTGGATTTGCTTAAAAAGAGAAAACTCTCTTTGAGCGACATTTTCGGTTTTTCTTTCTTTTTGGTCTTGAGCTCTTCCGGAGAATAAAATTTTGGATCGGTAAGAACGTTTTTGTTCATCCAATAGTAAATGAAGATAACAGCCGAGCCTGCCAATAAAAATAGGACGGTGAGCAGGTTGATTGTTGCTGATTGGGTATCTATTCCATACTTGGAAGAGAAAAAATTACCGATTTTTGGCATCTGGTTAATAAGCGGTCCTGAAAAGATCAGAGCGGAGTTAGCGGCTACACCCAAAATGGAGTAGAAGCGTTTGGCTTCTGATATTTTCATGATGTCATTGGCAAATCCCCAGAAAAGAAGGGACAAAACAACGCTTCCCCATAGTTCTGCTAGGATATAGAATAGGGAAAAGGACCAGTTTTTAAACATTGAAATAAATCCGCCCAGGCCTTGCGGCAATACTGCTTGAAGCTTGGTGCATAGTTCTGTCGGATGAATGTAGTCCCTGGCCGGATAAATCACTAATGCAAAAAGCGTGAAGAAAATTAAGAATGGGGCGATTGTTGCATAGAACAGTTTCGTCTTACTCAATTTGTTACTTAATTTGGCGTAGTAGATCATAAAGAGAACAGCCATCGGGATCACTCCCCAAACTTTTAGGAAGGGGATCGTTTCTGCTCCGGTCGCAGTGACAACGATAGAGTCCTTCATGTCTCTTAGAATAGTATAGTTGAAAGAGATAAAGAAAAACATGAGAAGCATAGGAAGAAGCTTTTTTAACTCAAATCGATAGATGGGCCAAAGCTTCGATCTCCATTTGCCGAATTCTTGTGTGGTTTCAGACATGTAATTAACATCCTTTTTTATAATTTTTAGGCTTTAAAAAATGAATCATAGCAGAAAAATCCCTTTAAAATCAAGGTCAAAAAAACCTTCGTAATAAGGTTTAAAGGGATTTTTTGTAATAAAAAAAACCTTTGATGCAAAAGGGCAGTCAAAGGTTTTTTTGAAAAAATAATGCTTATTTTTCGCTGGAATTAGAAGGCTGGAATTGAACGGATTCAACATATTCGTTCCAAAGCTCTTGGTCAACACGGCCCTGACGGACTGTCTGCATCAACTCTTTTTTTACAGAAGCTAAAGATTTTTTTGGGCTTAATACTGAAATAATTTCTTTATCACCGGCTAGTCGTGCAATATTAAGCATTCTTTGCAGCTGCATACGTGTAAAAGTAATTTGATCTTTACGTTTTCTCGATCCGCGGGGAGCTCTTTTTTTTGGTGCAACAGCATAAGGACGATCATTACTAATAATATGTTTTTGAATTAGGTCGGCAAGTTCTGAAGGATCTTTCTTTTTCATTTTCTTTAATGTAAAATGATGGATATAACCGCCATTGTCGATAGGAATAAATTTACATAAATCATTTTCTTTCTTTACACCTACTTTTTTAATTGCTTTTGTAATTACATCTTCAAGTTCTTTTAGTTTTTTTAATTTTTGATCTTTTTCTGTTAAACTCATTTGGATTCCTTCCTTTTAATAGTTAAAAAACTATTTATTTTGTTGTAAGATTAATCATAACAGCTTTTACTTTTCAAAAATCGCTGTATAATTCATTCAATTAATTATGGAATTATAAAAGCCGTTGGAATTTCATGCAAGATATTATCTTTTTTATTTGAGAATTTTTCAAAAGAATTAAAAATTGATAAAAAGAAGATAGTTAGGATATCGTTTTAGGCATATTAACCTGCTTTATTATAATCATGGCTTTTTCAAGAAAAATTATTTTCTTCTTTTTATTTTGGTTTGTTTCTTGTAATCCTTCTAATAATTATAAAAATGGTTCTAGGTGGATGCAAAATAATGAGAAAATTCATGTTTTGGCGACATCCTTTATTATTAAGGACCTTGTCGATGCCTTGGCTGAAGATCTTGTCGATACTATCGCTTTAATCCCTGCTGACATGGACCCGCACGCCTATGAGCTAGTTAAGATGGATAAGGACCTGCTGGATCGCGCAGATCTTGTTTTCTGCCATGGCCTCGGCTGTGAAAAGGGGGCAAGCCTTCATTATTATTTGCAAAATGAAAAAAAGGTCGTCGATATTGGAAAAATACTTATTTTTAACAATAAACAGAAAGTGATCGTTATTGATAAAGAGATCGATCCTCATATATGGATGGATATTTCCCTGTGGGCGGAAGCCATTGACATTGTCGCTGATAAGCTGATGGAAAAACTTCCGATGAAAAAAAGCGAAATTACACAAAGAAAAGCAGCTGTTAAAAAAAGATATTATGAGACACATATGGCCATTTTGTCTTCTTTTCAAAAAATTCCAAAAGAGAAAAGAAAGCTAGTTACCAGCAATGATGCCTTCCGATATTTTGTCAGGGCCTATTTTCAGCAGGAGGATTGGCTAAGCAGTTTCTGCAGCATAGAAGGGTTAAACCGCCACCTTTCCATTACTATGTTTGATTTGCAAAAAGCGCTGTCCTTTCTGCAAAAGCATGGGGTCCATGTCTTTTTTATTGACGCAGCCTCTAATGAAAAAATTGTAAGCAGGCTGCAGGCGATGGCCGCAAGAGAAAATTTTCCGATTTCCTTATGTACAAAACCTCTTTGCGGGGATACAATCGATGCTTCCATCAATGGCTATTTGCCGATGATGAGATATAACTGTGAGACAATTATCGAGAATTTGCAATGAATGCTACACTTTCTGTCAATCAGCTTAATGTTAAATATAAAAAAAGAAGTGTTTTATGGGACGTTTCTTTTTCTCTGCCTTTAGGGCAGCTCGTTGGGATATTAGGGCCGAATGGTGCCGGTAAAAGCACTCTTTTGCAAAGTTTGCTGGGCTTAATAAAACCTTCTTACGGCCTGATCCGGCTCAATCATGAGCCGATAGAAAAATATTTGCATAAGATAGCCTATATCCCGCAAAAAACACAGATCGACTGGAATTTTCCTATCAGTGTGTTAAAATTTGTCTTAATGGGCTCTTTTCATCGTATGCGCTCACCCGATCAAAACGAAAAAAATAAAGCCAAAAATATTTTGGACCAGCTGCAGATGCTTCCCTTTGCAAGCCGTCCTATTTCACAGCTCTCCAAAGGGCAGCAGCAGAAATTGTTTATTGCGCGATCTCTTTTGCAGGAACCCGATATTTTTCTTATGGACGAACCTTTCGCTAATCTGGACATGATGACGGAAAGGGTAGTTATGAATATTTTTAAGGATCTGCAGAAAAAGGGAAAAACTTTTCTTATCGTTCACCATGATCTAGCAAAAGTTAAACAGTACTTTGACTGGGTCGTTTTTATTAATACCAGCCTTATTTGCTCCGGGCCTGTTCAAAAGGTCTTTAATCATCAGACAATTGCTCAATGCTTCGGCAAGGACCACATTTTTTTTGAGGAGATGATGCAGCATCTTTCAAAAGCTACACAGAGGAAATAGCCATATGGAACTGGAGGAGCTGGCGATGTTGTTGATGTCTATGGCCTCTGCTCTTTTAGGGGCGGTATTTTTTATCGATAAAAAAACACTTCTGGGCGAATGTCTTTCCCACACGGCCTTTCCCGGAGCGGTCATGGGAGTGATCGTCTCTCAGCTGACAGGAGAGAGCTACTTACCGGGACTGGTGTTAACAGGCGGACTGATCGGAAGTTATCTCGGCTATTATTTGTTTCTTCGTTTGCGCAAACATATCCTGTCTTACGATGCATCTATGGTTTTTATCTTATCGGGCTTTTTTGGGATCGGTCTGCTTTTACTGAGTTATGTGCAGGCGGTTTTTCCGCAAAAACTAATGAAGCTGCATTCTTTATTGTTCGGTCATGAAGTTGCCGTCAGTGAAAAGATGATCGGTTTTTATTTTATTTTTGCAGCAGCTGTTTTTATATTCTTTATATTCTTTTTTAAACCGATTGAAATGATCCTTTTTGACAGACAGTTTTCCAAACAGGTTTTTTCTCATGTCCGTTTATATGAAATGATTTTGTTTAACATGCTTGTATTTGGGATCGTTGTCAATATTCAGTCGATAGGGATTATCTTGATGCTGGGCATGCTTATCGCCCCGCCGATTGCTGCCAGACAATTTTCCAACAGGATGTCGACGATTTTTCTTTTAAGCGTAGTTTTAGGGGGTGTTAGTCATTTGGGGGGGCATTGGCTTAGCCTGCAGGTTTTTTCTTATTTTCATCTTGTTCTGCCTATCGGCCCATTAATCATTATCTGTGCCGGAGCTCTGGTCGTTCTTTCCCTTTTGTTCTCAAAAGAAAAAGGGGTTTTATTATACGGTATCCGTAAAATGCGATTTTATTGGGTGTGCATGGAGGAAAATATATTAAAATGCCTTCTGCAGAACCAGCTGCCCGTTTTTTCCTTAGCTGAAATTCGGCTGTTTTTTCCTTTGGCGTCTATCTTTTTATTGCGGATGCGCTTGCAGAAACTGATCATAAAAAAGGAAAATAAATACCACTTAACTAAAAAGGGGAAGAAAAAGGCCCGCCATATTTTGCATCTGCATTCATTATGGGAGGCCTATTTAGAAAAATATATCGGGGGACAAAAAGAAAATATTCATATGCATGCGGAAGAAATGGAACATGTCATTTCTTCTGAGATCGAAAAAAAATTACATGTTTTTTTAAGAAAAAGAGAGCAAAACCATGCTTAATCCATACTGGGACGTTTCCTTTTTTTCTTTTTTTTATACTCTTTTTCAAAGGCTTTTCACTTTTTCTTTTCTGCCTCTGGCCTCAGATGAAAGACAGATGATCGTATTAGGGATGATCGCTATATCCTGCGGCCTCATCGGGTCTTTTGCGGTTGTTAAAAAAATGGCGATGCTGGCCAACAGTTTTTCCCATACGGTCATTATCGGGATGTTTTTTGCCGCTCTTTTTGCATCGGGCCGTTTTCAGGGCGGGATTTTGTCCCTTCCTTTTTCTTCTTTGATTTTAGCTTCTGTCCTTACCGCCTGTATAACAAGCGGGCTGACCTTTTTGTGCAAACGGTTATTTTCCTTAAATCAGGATGCTAGCATCGGACTGGTTTTTATCACTCTTTTTGCGATAGGCCTATTACTTTTTTTGATCTATTTTAAACATTCGCAGATCAGCTATGAGATCATCATGGGAAATGCAGATTTTGTTATGCAAAGAGATGTCAAATACGCTTTCTACCTTTTGCTTTTAAACTTTTTGGGGATCTTTTGTTTTTTTTCAAGATGGGAAATGATCGCGTTAGATTGGCAGTATGCGAAATTAAAAAATATTTCCGTTTTTTTCCATGAAATTATCTATAGCCTTTTTCTAGCTGTTACTGTGCTGATTTCTTTTATCAGTCTGGGAGCTGTTTTGGTTTTAGTCTTTTTAACAGGCCCTGTTTTAATAGCTCGGCAGTTTTGTCATGATTTAAAAAAGATTGTTGTTGTCTCCCCTCTGATAGGCTTGTTTTTTTCTGTTTTAGGCGTTGCGGTCTCTAGGCATTTTTTAAGTAACCATTTTTTTTCCTTATCGACATCCGGTATTATCAGCACCATGATTTTTATTAGCTATATCTGTATCCTTCTAATAAAAAACCGACAGATACAACGGAAAAAAACATGAAAAAAATTGCTGTTTTAGGAAGCACAGGTTCGATAGGTACGCAGACATTAAAGGTAATAGAGCATCTGAAAGGTCAGTATCAGGTGGCTGCACTGGCCGCCTGTTCCAATATCGATGCCTTGGCCAAACAAATTACCATGTTTGATCCTGAGATGATAGGTGTTTTCGATCCGCAAAAAGCCGTCCTTCTGCAGAAGCAGTTTGCAAATAAAAAAATAATGACGGGGATGGACGGTCTTTTAGAGATCGTTACAAGAGATGATATCGATATTGTTATCTGCGCTATTTCCGGTAATATCGCCCTTCTGCCGACAATGAAGGCAATAGAAAAAGGAAAGACAATAGGTCTTGCCAATAAGGAAGTGCTGGTAGCGGCAGGGGAGCTGATAATAGAAAAGGCAAAACAGCATAAAGCGACTCTTTTGCCGATCGACAGCGAACATAATGCGATTTTTCAATGTCTTGTCGGTGAAAAAAAAGAAGAGGTGCATCGGCTGATCTTAACTGCTTCCGGGGGGCCTTTCTTTCATTTATCTAAAGACCAGCTGCAGAAAGTCTCTTATGAAGATGCTCTTTTGCATCCTACGTATAGTATGGGAAAAAAAATATCGATCGATTCTTCTACTTTAATGAACAAGGGACTGGAAATTATCGAAGCGCATTTTCTTTTTGATATTTCCTTAGACAGGATCGATGTTGTCATTCATCCGCAAAGTATTGTTCATAGCATGGTTGAATTTGTAGACGGCTCGATCAAGGCCCAGCTCTCGGAGCCGGATATGCGTGTGCCTATCCAATATGTATTGACCTATCCTAATAGAGAAACAACGTCCTGCCTCTATTTTGATTTTACCCGCATGCACGACCTTCAGTTTTTCCCTCCTGATCCTGATAAGTTTAAATGTCTTCAGTTAGCAAAAGATGCCTTAAAATCTAAACGAAGCTATCCCTGTTATTTAAATGCGGCTAATGAAATTTTAGTCGACCGGTTTTTAAAGAAGGAAATTTCCTGGTGCGATATTGCTCATAAACTGGACAAATTAATGTCTTCTCATCATGCGGTAAATGTGCTAAACTTGGAGACGGTATTTGAAGTTGACATGCTGGCGCGGACAGAAGCCAAACACATATAAGGAAAACATATGATCTTACAAATTATCTATATCATTTTAGCACTTTTAGCTATCGGTATTTTGATTTTTATCCATGAGCTCGGTCATTTCTGGGTGGGCAGAAAAGTAGGTATGCGCGTAAAAAAATTCTCTATCGGATTTGGTCCTGCGATCAAAAAATGGAGAAAAAATGATGTAGACTGGCAGTTATGCTGGCTTCCTTTTGGAGGGTTTGTTCAATTTGCAGGAATGGAAAATGAAGAGGGACAAGAGCCTCATGAAATTAAAGACGGTTTTTTCGGAAAATCTCCCAAAGACCGTATTAAAGTCGCTTTTGCCGGCCCTTTTGTTAATCTTGTTTTTGCCTTTTTGCTGTTTTGTCTGATCTGGACATTTGGAGGAAGAAACAAGTCTTTTACCGAATATACCAAACATATCGGATGGGTCGATCCAAAATCGCAGCTTTATGCCAATGATGTCAATCCAGGCGATGAGATTTTAAAGTATGGCGGCAAAAATTTTACCGGCTTTCAGGACCTTTTATATTTTTCAGCAATGAACGGCGACACACAAACGATAGAAGGCTATAAGATCAATTACTATACCAATGCAAGAAAAGCGTATGAATACACACTTCCGACCTATGAGAATCCCCTGTATGAAAGTCTGAAAACTATCGGTGTTTTGTCAATGGCGCAGTATCTCATCTATAATGCTCAGCCCAATATATCTGTGCCGATGGCGGAAAATTCTCCTCTAAAAGGCAGCGGACTAGAATTTGGCGACAGAATTATATGGGTGGACGGAGAACTTATTTTCTCCCAGCCTCAGCTTTCCAATATTCTCAATAGCTCAACCGCTTTTCTTACAGTGAAAAGAGGAGAAAATATTTTTCAAACCAAAGTACCGCGCATCAAACTCGAGGAAATGATTGTTTCCCGCTACGACTTTTCAGAACTTGACGACTGGCGCCATGAGGCCGGTCTTGAAGGGAAGTCTCCCGATCTTTATTTCATTCCCTATAACTGCAATGGCCGCTGCATAGTGGAAAAACCTTATGGTCTCGTCGATGAAAAAGCCTCAAGGCTGATGCAGGAAGGAAAAAGCAGGGCTATGTATGCTGAAGCGCTCATGGAAAATGACCAGATCATAGCCGTTGACGGCCAGCGTGTTCAGTCCTCTTCTGCCATGCTCTCTTTATTGCAGAAACGAAAGGCGTTGATTGTCGTACAGAAAAACGGCGAGAAAAAATCAGAGGTCTTATGGAAAAATGCAGATGAATATTTTTCCAAATTTCCAATTGCAGACTTGGAAAAAATAATTGCTTCTATCGGAACGGAAAATATGATTACTTCCTCCAATCAGGTCGCTTTGTTAAAGCCGATAGAGCCTGTTGCATATGAACAGCTTTCTTTTCCCGGGACAAAAAAAGATCTTCAAACCGTCAGAGAAGAAATTACAAGCCGTATAAAAGATCCTGCGCAGCAAAAAGCGGCTCTTGATCAAATAGAACAGCAATATCAGAAGCTCTCTTTAGGGATTCTTTTGCAAGATCAAAAAGTGCGCTATAACCCCAATCCTTTTACAACTTTTTATAAGTCTTTTACCGAAATTTGGAGAACGCTGTTTTCTTTTGTTTCAGGATATCTCCATCCTAAATTTTTGCTTGGCCCTGTAGGAATCGTGCAAAGCATACAGAGAACATGGGGTATCGGCTGGAAGGAAGCCTTTTTCTGGATAGGCGTAATCAGCTTGAACCTGGGCATTTTAAACCTTCTTCCCATTCCCGTATTTGATGGAGGGCATATTCTTTTTTCCTGTATCGAATGGATAACAAAAAAACCGATTAAGCCAAAGACATTGGACAGATTGATTTTACCTTTTGTTCTGCTTTTAATTGCAGGGATGATTTTTATGACATATCATGACCTTAGCAGAATTATCAGGGGTTTATGGGGATGAGGATAGTTTGTTTTTTTCTTCTTGTTATCTCATGTGTCTATTGCGATGAATATCGTGTAAAAGTAACGATGCAAAAGATGTCGTTGGAAGAAAAAATAGGACAGATTTTTATGGCCCCCGCCTGTCCTTTCCGTGAAGAAAAACATCATCAAGACCTCGAAGAGCTTATTAAAAAATATCATGTCGGCAATCTGATCCTTAAGGCTGCTAATCCAAAAGCTCAGGTGACCATGTTAAATCATCTGCAGTCGATTTCCAATATCCCTCTGCTGACGGCTATGGATGCGGAATGGGGCGTAGCCATGATGCTTGTCGATACCATCGCTTTTCCTAAAAATCTGACCCTTGGCGCGATAGAAGACGATAAATGGATATTTAATGACGGCAATATTATCGGCAAGCAATGCAAAGACGTAGGCGTACATATCAACCTGGCCCCTGTAGCCGATGTGAACAGCAATCCCGACAATCCGATTATTCATATGCGTTCTTTTGGGCAGGACCCGAAAAAAGTTGCCGATAAAACACTCGCTTATTTACAAGGCGTAGAAGAAGCGCATGTAGTGGCCTGCGCCAAACATTTTCCCGGCCATGGCCAGCCTTCGCAGGACTCTCATAAAGAATTGCCGATAGTGACGCGTTCAAAAGCCAGTTTGGAAAAAATAGACCTCTATCCCTTTAAGGAAGCCGTACGGCATAATGTTGGCGCCATCATGATGGGACATTTGATCGTTCCAAGTTTAGATCCTTCTAATAAACCTGCAACTCTTTCTAGGGCCATTGTCCATGATCTTTTACGCAAGTCCTGGGGGTATCAGGGACTGATTATTACTGATGCTCTAAACATGAAGGGGCTGACGAATAACTATTCGGTTGAAGATATTGCTATCGAAGCTTTTCATGCCGGCAACGATATCCTTCTTTATGGCGATCATATTGCTCCCAATGTGGATCGGATTATCCAAAATGACATTCCCAAGGCCTATGCAGCTATTAAAGAGGCCATTTTACAGAAAAAAATATCGGAAAAAGAGCTCGACGAGCATGTTTTTCGAATCTTGCAGGCAAAAGACAGGATCGGCCTTCTTGAAAAACAGGAAAATACGGTTAGCGATGTTGAACTGATGGACAGGCTGCATAATAGCTATGCCTATCGTTTAAAAAAGGACCTTTATTGCGAAGCGATGACCGTTATTAAAAATGAGAAAAGTCTGCTGCCTTTTTCTACGCAGAAAAAATGCTATTATCTGCGTATGGGAGATGTAGATCAGGATGTTTTCTTCGATCATCTGCAAAAACAGCTGGATATTCAGGCAGCGACTATAGAAGAAATGACCAAGGACAAACAGTCATATCCTATTATTGTTTCGATTTTCTCTCTAGATCCAAAAGTTAAAGATTATGCAGTGCAGCCGCAATGGCTTAAAGATATTCAAAAGCTAAATAAGACCAACCAGGTAGTTGTTGTTGTTTTCGGTACGCCCTATGCGGCCAAATTCTTTGAAAGTTCCAATAGCGTCCTCATCGCCTATGAGGAAGATCCCGATGCGCAGATAGCCGCTGCTCAAATTATCGCAAATAAAAAAAGACCAAAAGGCATCCTGCCGGTTTCCGCTTCAAAAAAATATCCTGTAGGCACTTCTATTGTTTGGTAGAAAAATAAAGTAGCAATTAAATCTTTCTTATTTATATTAAAAGAAAAGCTTTCTAGTTAGAAAATTTTCGATTTATTGCAAATAGATTTGTGATCGAAAATGGTGTTATGCTTATGAACAATCATGAAAAAAATGTACATGCCTCTCATCACAAGATGATGATCAGGGATTTTAAAAAACGCTTTTGGATATGTTTATGCCTGACCCTTCCTATTCTTGTTTTATCACCCCTGATTCAAAGTGTATTGGGGTATAGCCTTACATTTTTTGGAGATCTATATTTATTATTTCTCTTAGCTTCCATTGTATTTTTTTATGGTGGCTGGCCCTTTATAGAGGGAACCTTTAAAGAATTAAAAGGAAAAAACCCGGGAATGATGACACTGATAGGGATGGCTATCTCGGTGGCTTACATCTATAGCGCAGCAGTGATTTTTGGCCTTAAGGGAAAAATCTTTTTTTGGGAACTTGTCACTTTGGTCGATATCATGCTTTTGGGACACTGGATTGAAATGCGTTCTGTTCTTGGTGCTTCACGTTCATTGGAGCTGTTGGTAAAAATGATGCCTTCATCTGCCCGTTTACTAAAAGGAGATCAGACGGAAGAAGTAAAAATTGAGCAGTTAACAATTGATGATATCGTCTTAGTTAAACCTGGAGAAAAAATTCCAGCGGATGGAGTCATTGTTGAAGGGACAAGCTATTTGAACGAATCTATGCTTACAGGAGAATCAAAACCTGTAAAAAAACAGCCGAACGATCAAGTTATTGCCGGATCGATTAATGGAAGCGGTTCTCTTAATGTAAAAGTTGCTAGATTGGGTAAAGATTCGTACATATCCAAGGTAATTAACTTAGTGCAGGAGGCTCAGAAAGCCAAATCAAAAACGCAGAAATTAGCTGATAGAGCAGCTCGGTGGTTGACCTTTATCGCTGGTTTTTCTGGAATAGCCACGCTTATTATTTGGATCATTATTGGACAAAATTTAGGGTTTAGCCTGGAAAGAATGGTTACCGTGATGGTTATTGCTTGTCCCCATGCTTTGGGATTGGCTGTTCCTTTAGTCATTGCAATATCAACGACTTTATGCGCAAAATCCGGCCTTTTAATCCGTAATCGGACTGCCTTTGAAAATTCTAGAAAGATTACAGCCATTATTTTTGATAAAACGGGAACATTGACTGTAGGCGAATTTGGGGTTAAGGAGTGCAACTCTTTGTCTGATAAGTATTCCTCTGAAGATATCTTGCAGATGGCAGCAGCCGTTGAGCAGCATTCCGAGCATCCGATTGCGACCGGTATTGTAAAAGCAGTCAAAGAAAAAAAATTAGAAATTTTATCGGTACAAAATTTTAAAAATAATGCCGGAGAAGGAGTTGAAGGAAAGGTTAAGGAAAAGTTTGTCCGTATTGTCAGTCCTTCTTATTTAAAAAGAAATAATATCTCCATCGATAAACAAATGAATTCCGATGCAGCTGTTACAAGTGTCTATGTGTTGATCGATCAACAGCCACAAGGCTATATTTCTTTAGCTGATGAAATTCGTCAAGAGAGCTACGAAGCGGTAGCAAAACTTAAGAAAAATCATATTAAAACGATCATGATTACAGGAGATAATGAAAATATTGCAAAAAAAGTGAGTGAAGAACTGCATCTGGATCAATATTATGCGCAAACGCTGCCTCATGAAAAACTGGAAATTATCAAAAAGCTGCAACAGCAAAAAGAAGTTGTAGCAATGACTGGTGATGGTGTCAATGATGCTCCGGCTCTTGCGCAAGCGAATATTGGGATAGCAATAGGATCAGGAACTGATGTTGCAGCCGAAACGGCAGACATTATTTTAGTGGAAAGCAATCCTTTAGATATTCTCGCTTTGATTCTTTTTGGAAAAGCGACCTATCAAAAGATGATGCAAAACCTAATTTGGGCAACCGGCTATAACGCTATTGCCATTCCATTGGCGGCAGGGGTTTTGTATTCTTACCATATTGTTATTAGTCCTGCCTTTGGAGCTCTGTTAATGAGTTTAAGTACAATTATTGTCGCCTTTAATGCCCAATTATTACAAAGCAATAAAGGTATAAAATTTTTACAAAGAAAAAAATAGGGGTAAATTATGAGAATGTTTTTTCATGCCATGTTTTCATGGGAGCTTATTGCTTTAGTCGCTGCCTTTGCTTTACTTGTTTATATTCGTACCCAGGAAAAAATGAAAAAGGGATGGCTGACCTTTATCAGCTGGATCATTATTATCCTGGCTGCGCTCTCTTTAGTCTGTTCCATCTATTTTTCTGTTAAATACCGGTCTATGGGATATTACGGAAAAGGTCGCTGTATGATGATTGATGAAGAGATGATGCAAAAACAGAATATGGACAAGCAGGATAACAGCGGTTATTAATCAACAGATAAAGAAATGCCTAAGTAAGGGATATAATCAAGGTTCAATTTATATATTGCAAAAGAAAATGTTCGAGAACATTACCTTGTTTAAATCGTTTCCTCATATTTTTACGCTCTTGTGTATATTGATTTTTTAATTGCACAGTTTCTGGCCTAGTAGGATCAGCAGCAAAATGAGGTAAGGTTATTAATGGAGTAAGGGCAGGAAGTTCATTTGAAAAAGAAAAGAGCTTTGAGTTGAGCTTTTGTAACTCTTCTTTAGAAATAGAAGCCTTTTCTTTTTTTTGGTTAGATAGGATTAATTCTTTTGGGAAAACTTCTTCAAGATTACTTGAAAAGGTTTGGGCTCTTTTATGAAAATTTAAAGCATTTTCTGTTCCATAACCAAGCAATATACCTAGTAGTCCTTCATGTGTTCTTATTATATTAAAATCTTTGCCTTTACCAGATTCAAATTGAGATAATATTTCTTTTTCTGAAAACTCATTTTCTAAAACCCTTTTAAACACCAAGTAATTGGAAATTAATGTTTTTGAAAAAGCTTCTTTATTGATAACGACAATTTCATATTCACCTTTTAGATAGGGAGAAGGATAGGTTTGAATCAGATAATTTTTAGAAGGAAAAAGGTGAGAATATTTTTTCCATGTCATAAGAGATTGATGAAATAATCTATTTTCTTGAATCAAGATTTGTGGATATTTAGAATAAAAACACAAGAAATTAAGGATAGGGCTTTTGTGGTAAATCCTGAAAGACAAAGGTTTATCTCCAAAAAGAGAGAATGCCATAAGATTATGAAACATGGTTTTCTTAAAAAAATATTTCAGCAACTTTTTATCTGACGGAGGAATATCTTTTAATGTTTCTCGTACATATTGGACTTTATTTTCTGAGTAATATTGTAAAAGTGGATCATTTTTCTTGCAGTTAGTTAAGTACAAAATAAAAATAATAAAAATAGAAAAAAATATTTTGACTAAAAAAAAATCTTTATCATAATTCTTCCAAAATTTTTTGGAGAATTTTATGCGATTTTTTTTCTTTTTACTTACCATAGTTTCTTGTGTGTTTTTGGGACACATTTATGCTGCAAGCGATAATAATGAAGCTTCTTTTGAATTGCAAGATGCGGTTAGTTTAGATACGGGCAAACTTTTTGGTGTCTGGAAATGTCCAAGATGTTTTTGGCTTAATTCGAGAGAGGAATGGTATTGTGAACATTGTAATTATCGTAATGAAGAAATAAAAGAAGAAAGAAAAAGATGGAAGGAACAGGGATGGAAAGAAACTTTTGAAGAAATATTAATTCTACTCAATAAAAATGATACAAGCATAGATCTTTATGAAGGACGAATTTATCTTAATCCTGAGAGGATTATTTCCCGGGAGGGAAAATATTTTATACAAGGGGATAATCTGAAGAAAATTTGGGTTTATGAAATAAGAAAAGATGGTTATGGTTATTATCTGGCTTTAGATGGCTTGGAAGAAATAAGAGTTAACGAATTAACAGCCTTAGGTTTTTATAATATGTTTTTGGATAATGAAATGTT
>CAZULH010000012.1:0-16235 GCA_964621105.1 uncultured bacterium | reverse complement strand
ATTGATACCGATCAGGGAGATAATCATTCCTCCGATCTTTTCTACTGCCTCCATTCCTTTTTTTCCTAAAAATCTTTTGATATAGGAAGCGGCTAAAAGCAAGAATAAGGAAGGCAGCCAGGCAACGAAAAGAGCGCCTATTGTGATAAAAACACCGTAGCTTTGCGAATAGGAGATCATGGCGGCAATCGATCCCGGTCCTGCTAATCCAGGAATAGCCAGGGGGATAATCAAGGGCTCATGTTTGGGAATGGCATCAGAAGCTTCTTCCTTGGGGAAGATTAGCTGCAGGGAAATTAAAAACAGCAAGACGCCTCCTGCCAGGTCTATGGTATAAGGCTCTACCCGAATTTTATTGAGGACCTCTAGTCCGAAAAAGACAAAAAAGCATAAGGAAATAAAAGCGATAGCCAGTTCCCGGATAGTGATAATTCTCTGTCTTTGTTTGTCATAGCGCGCAAGCAGAGAGACAAAGACCGGTATCATGCCGATCGCGTTAAAGACAAAAAAGATGGTGATCGATAGTTGTATAAACTGGGCAAAATTGACCTGTTCCATAAAAATCTCATACTTTTTATTTAAATAAGTATTGCCAATTATAGAGATCTGCATTTTTTTTAACGATCATTTTATGGGATTTGCTAGAATATTGGTAAAAAAACAAGCATGAAAAAGAAATTTAAAATTTTTACTTTCGGATGCAGGGCCAATCAGTATGAGGCGCAGGCTTTATCGGAGCAGTTAGAATCGGCGGGCTATGAAAAGACAGAAAAAGAGAACTTTGACCTGTGTATTATTAATTCCTGCGCTGTAACCGATAATGCTTTCAACAAATCAAAAAAAACCTTGCTGCAGATGATGAAAGATCATCCTAAAGCTGAGTTTTGGATGACAGGATGCGCGACGGCGCTGAGCAAGGATTGGCCGAAAGAAGTCACGGTTATTCCTAATGCAGATAAAGAAAATTTTGTACAAAGCTGCTTTGCAGAAGCGAAGCCTTTTGGCATTTCACGTATGGACAATCATACGCGCGCCTTTGTAAAAATTCAGGACGGCTGCGATCATTTCTGCAGCTACTGTTATGTGCCCCTTGCCAGGGGAAGGTCTCGCTCACGCCCTTTTGAAGAGATAGAAGCGGAAGTAAAAAAACTTTTAGAGAACGGATATAAGGAAATTGTTTTAACCGGCATTGATATCGGCGACTATCGCTATGAGGGAATGGTCCTTGCAGATATCATTGAAAAATTAGGGCAGATACCGAAATTGACAAGGCTGCGGCTTTCTTCTTTGGACCCATCCTCTTTTTCCGAGCAGTTATTATCTGCGTTAAAAGAATGTAAGTCTTTTCAGCCATCTTTGCATTTATCCCTGCAGTCGGCATCGGACCGTATCCTAAAAAAAATGCGGAGGTCCTATACAATTGCAGAATTTGAGAGGACGCTGGATAAATTGTATATGCTTTTTCCTGATATGACGGTCTCTACCGATGTGATCGTGGGTTTTCCTTCCGAGACGGAAGAGGATTTTCTGCAAACGCATCTCTTTATTCAAAAGCACCCCTTTTTAAAAGTGCATGTGTTCTCTTATAGCCCCAGGCCGCACACTTTAGCTGCCAAATGGATGGATGAAAGAGTAGAAGATAAAATTATTCAGAGCCGCCGAAAAAAGATAGTCGCTGCAGCGGAAAAATCTTCTTACCTTTGCAGGGATAAATACTTGGGAAGAAGGCTGCAGGTGTTATTGGAAAATAAGAGCCCTGCCGGAAAATTTCTCTATGGCCATACGAAGCATTTTCTGCCTGTTCGCATCGTAAAAGATGAAAAGATGCGGCCGAATGAGGAAATATCTGTTGAAATTTACGAAAATACCGAAGAATATTTAATTGGAAAATAAAGATATGTTTACAATCAAAGTAGTTAAAAAGAATCAGCTTTTCACCCATTTGAAGGGAAAGTCTTTTCCGATTGCATTTTCTTCATGGAGCGTCTGCGTATATCCATGCAGGCTGGTTTTTGAGGACCTTTTAAGTAACACAAGACAAACGCTGGATCTTTTCCTGAAAGGGCCGATAAAAAATTTTACTGTTTTACAAAATTTAGAAAAAAACAGAATCGAAGTTTTTGGAATATCTGAAGAAGGCTATTTTAAATATTTTATCTTCTCTGAAAAGAGAAGAATTGTTCTGCAGATGATAAAAACACCCAAAACGGGAATCTCCTATCAATTAGCCGATAAAAACGAGAAGTTGTCTGCTAAGGAAGAAATTTCCTTTCCGATTGCCTTGCACACATTTGCAGAAAGCGATGAAAAACTCTCTTTCGGCATACATAAACAGCAGCAGATGGAAAAAATTACAGAAAGAGAAGATCTTTTAGAGATTTTACCGATCTGGTTTGCATTAGCCCAAAAGATGCCGATTGTAAAAAAGAAAGAGACAGGCTGTCTCTCTCTTTTAGGCGAATGTAAAAAGCTCATTGATGAGAAGAAAAGAACAGAAGTGTTTTTTCAATGGAAGAAAATCTATCTCGCCTGTTTTTATGATGCGTTTGTCCCCCGGCTATTTGATGACGACTATCAGGGCATATGTGAAAATACAAAACTCCTGCCTTTTCCTTCGCCTGTGCATTTAGTTTTTTCCTGCGGATATGAGCTGATCCGATCGATGTTTATTAAACAGGAATCCAACGCTCTTTTTCTCTTGCCATGTTTACCTGTTGAATGCCATTGTGGAAGAATGCTCGATCTGCAGTGTGAAAATATAGGATCGATCGATTTGGAATGGTCCAAAAAGATGATAAAAAGAATGATCATAAGATCGGTTAGCGATGAAAACGTGCTGTTGCATTTTCCTTCTTCGATCAAACGTTTTCGTCTTCGTTTGCACCGCAAGGACAGGGGGCGATGGGTCCAGTCAGGTCAATCGATAGAGATGCATGGAAACAAAACCTATTTTTTAGACCGGTTTCAAAAGTGAGATGGAAAATAGCATGATGCAAAGGCAGATCAATACCCAAAAAGAGTATTTGGACTTTGTTGAGGAGCTGCTGGAGCATGACCGTCTGTATTATCAGGAGTGCAAACCTCGGATTTCCGATTATGAATATGATCAGTCGGTCAAGCTGGTGGAAAGCTATGAGAAGGCCCATCCCGAATTAGCGGTCGAATATTCTCCTACAAGAAGAATCGGGGAAGCTCCATCTACAGGTTTTAAGCAGGCAAAGCATATCAAGCCCATGCTTTCATTGGCTAATACCTATTCTATTGAAGAAATTCAGGATTTTATCAAACGTGTAGAAAAACTCTCTGAAAGAAAAGATCTAGCCTATTGCGCAGAGCTGAAAATGGACGGAACAGCTATTTCCCTTCGATATGAAAAAGGAGTATTTATGCGGGCAGTTACCCGCGGCAATGGTCTAGTCGGCGATGATGTAACGCAGAATATTAAAACGATCCGAACGCTCCCCCTGCTCTTGAAAGAAGCCGAGAATATTCCTGTTTTAGAAATACGTGCGGAAGTTTTTATGCACAAGCATGTTTTTGCTGCTCTTAACAAAAAGAGAGAAGAGGAGGGGTTAGATGTTTGGGCCAATCCCCGAAATGCTGCAGCCGGATCGTTAAAACTTTTGGATTCCAAGGAAGTGGCCGGACGCAAGCTTGATATGGTCTGTTACGGCATCGCTGAAGGAGAAATCGATATCGGTTCGCAATATGGCGTCCATCAGTTTTTACGATCGCTTCATTTTCCTGTTTCCTTAGAAAAATTTGTAAAAAAATGCTCTTCATTAGAAGAAATTACAGACTTTGCAAATAAAGTGCAGAAAGAAAGGGAAAAGATGACCTTTGAGATCGATGGGATCGTCATTAAGGTCGATGACCTTCGTTATCATGGGAAATTGGGTTTTACCGGCAAGTCTCCCCGTTATGCCGTTGCATATAAGTTTGCTCCCGAGCAGGCAATGACAGTGATTGAAGATATAACCGTGCAGGTAGGAAGAACGGGAGTATTAACTCCTGTGGCGGAGCTAAAACCCGTTAAACTGGCAGGAAGCACGATCTCTCGCGCTACGTTGCATAATCAGGATGAGATCAAACGCAAGGATATCCGTATTCATGATACGGTGATCATTGAGAAAGGGGGCGATGTTATCCCCAAAGTTGTAAGCGTAGATTTTTCCAAAAGGAAAAAAGAGGCAAAAGAATGGAAGATGCCGGCGTATTGTCCTGTCTGCGCGCATGCCTTGATTCATAAGGAAGGGGAGGTCGCTGTCCGCTGTCCTAACCCTCATTGCCCTGGCCGCATATTGCGTCATTTGGTCTTTTTTGTCTCTAAGGCAGCCATGGACATTGACCATATGGGAGAAAAAGTTGTTCAGCAGCTTGTTGAAAAAGGATTGATCGCTGCAGCTTCGGACATTTATTGTCTAACGCAAAAAGACCTAGAGCGGCTGGAAGGATTTAAACAAAAATCGATCGATAACCTTCTGCAGTCAATTGAAAAATCAAAAAATTGCTCCCTACCACGATTTATTATGGGGCTGGAAATCCCTTATGTAGGAAAAGAAACAGCCGAGCTTTTAGCCGATTATTTTTCTTCTATTGAACGTTTGATGCAAGCGCAGAAGGAAGAGCTTTTACAGATAGAAGGAATTGGCGACAAGGTCGCCGAGTCTGTTCTTTCCTTTTTTGAAAATGATAAAAATCAAAAAGAGATCTTTCAGCTTTTGGAAAATGGCATTGTTGTGCAAAAGCCCAAAGCAAAAAAAATACAGGGGCATCTTTTTGCTCAAAAGGTGTTTGTATTAACAGGCTCTTTAGAAAATTATACCCGGCAGGAAGCAGCCTCCCTTATTAAAGAAAGGGGAGGGAAAACTTCCGGCTCCGTATCTTCTAAAACGGATTATGTGCTTGCAGGGGAAAGTCCTGGTTCTAAACTGGATAAAGCACAGTCTTTGGGGATAAAGGTTCTTTCGGAAAAAGAGTTTTCCGATCTGTTATAAATAAACATTTGAAAATATTCAAAATTCTTTTATTTTTTTTTCGCTTCAAAAAAATAAAGAGGTATTTATGAAGGGAATTTATTTGTTTGGTGAAGATAAGACAAGGGTTGACTTATTGAATGTCCCCTTTTTTTGGGGAGAAACAAAGTGTTTAGGGTCATTTACCGTTCCTTATAATGTTTTAAATTATCAATGGTTGCAACGGGCAGCAGAAGATACTCGGGAAATGAGATTAGCTAAAGAATCGGTTAATCTTCTTGTTACATATATGCAAAAAAGAACGGAAACCGGATTCTGGCATTCTCGGAGATTAACATTTGCTAAAATGGAATGTGCTAATGAAGGTATCCAGGGCTGTGTGGATTATTTTGAAGATAAAGATCTAGAGAAATTGCAACAAAGAATTCAAGCAAGTTATAATAAAGCTGTAAGCCTGCAAAGCGAAGAATTTAACGGTGCGTATTATAAGCCGGGAGGAAGTCTTGGTAAATGTTTTTTTGAAGTAATGAGCATGATTAATCCTGAAATTACAAGGAACTGGGATGCAGAGTTAAAGAAATATCAAAAAGCTAACGGAACAGGAGAGGAAGACTTTAGCCCTTCATGGGAATGGCCAGTCGGTCTTTCCGTATAACTTATATTCTTTTACCAAAAAGGGTCTGATGGGATGTGCTGTGAATCTGCACATCCTGCAGGGTGCCGATAAGAGAAGGCTCTCCTGGAAAAACCACTTTTCTCCAGCAGCGGCTTCTTCCTTTTAGGGTGCCGTTTTCTTCTTTTTCAACGAGAACCTGAAGAGTTTTGCCGATTAGATCTTGCTGTTGTTTTTGGGTGATCTGCTTTTGCAGGAGCATAAGCCGCTGCAGCCGATCTTTTTTCTCTTCTTTTGAAGCTGTTTCTTCCCATGAATAGGCGGCGGTATTTTTGCGGGGGCTGTAGGCAAATAAAAAGGAGGTGGAATATTCGATCTCTTTCATCATTTCATATGTTTTTTGGAAATCTTCTTTTGTTTCCGTTGGAAAGCCTACGATAATATCGGTACCTAAAGCATAAGGCCGGATTTCTTTTTTTATTAGGGCCACTTTTTGAAGATAGTCGTCTAAGGTATATTTACGGTTCATTTTCCTTAAGATGGCGTCTGATCCTGACTGAAGGGGGAAATGGATGAATTCACAGACTTTAGGCAGGTCTTTGATCGCATAGATCAGCTCATGGGAAATATCTTTAGGATGACTGGTCATAAAACGGATCCTTTCAATGCCGTCGATCTGATCGATGGCAAAGAGAAGATCATGGAATCTTTTCTTCCATTCAGGATGGTCATTACCGTAGCTATTTACATTTTGTCCTAATAGAAATATTTCTTTATAGCCCTGGTCTGCGAGTTGTTTGCATTCATCGAGGATGCTTGTAAACGACCGGGAGAACTCTCTTCCCCGTGTATGGGGAACGACGCAATAGGAGCAAAAATTATTACATCCTCTGGAAACGGGGACATAGGCTTTGATTTTATTTTCGCGCAGGGAAGGCAGATCATATAAAGATTCTTTGAAAGAAGTAGAAATTTTGGCTATCTGCGTTTTTCCCTCTAAAAGCTCATCAATGACCGTTTTCAGCTCATGGAGGTTATTTGTGCCCAAAAGAAAATCGATATAAGGAATTTTTTTAAAAAGATCTTCCTTTTTTGACATGACCATACATCCGGCAATGCCGATGACGGGCTTTTTTTTATTTCGGGACAGGAGACCGAGCTTGCTCATGACCTTTCTTTCGGCCAGATCGCGTATGGAGCAGGTATTATAAATGATCAGGTCTGCCTCTTCTTCTGCAGCAGGCAGAAGGCCTCTTTCTTTAAGCTGGCAGGCAAAGATTTCCGAGTCATATTCATTCATCTGGCAGCCATAGGTGCGGATATGGTAAGTTCTAATTTTATTTTTCATGATCATTGCCATTTTTCTCCAAAGAGATTAAAAGATTGGGCAATCGGATTCAAGAAAGCATTTTTTCTATACGGAAAAATCTTGGAATAAAAATTCTCTTTCTGTAATATTTAGCATAAAAAATATAAAAGTCGATTGAGCAATGAAAAAGAATCAAACAATTTTTTTAACGAAAGAGCAAGCAAAACAAAATCAACAGTGGTTTGTTTTGGATGCAGAAGGAAAAACTTTAGGAAGATTTGCTGCTGAGGTAGCAAAAATTTTACGGGGCAAACATAAAACGACCTTTACGCCCCATGTCGATGCAGGAGATGGTGTTATCATTATCAATGCGGGTAAAGTAAAAGTTACAGGGGCAAAAGCCGGACAGAAGGTCTATCGTCATTATACGGGCTTTGTTGGCGGGCTTAGAGAAACGATGTATTGGGTTATGCAAAAGAAAAAACCGCATTACATTATCGAACATGCCGTCAAAGGAATGATGCCGAAAACAAAATTAGCTAGACAGCAAATGAAGAAATTGCGTATTTTTTGTGGAAATGAGCACAATATGCAAGCGCAAAAACCACAAAAAGTGAATATCTAAAAGGAATAGAAAATGAAAAAGAAAAATATTGTTGAATATTTAGCCGTTGGACGACGTAAAACTGCTATTGCATCAGTGCGTATGCGCAAAGGAAAAGGTAATATAAATGTCAATGGCCGCGAGTTCGAAAATTACTTTCCTTCCGAGCTAGATCGAAAAAAAATGTTAGAACCTCTTGACAAATTTGGTTCAATAAAAGATTATGATTTACTAATTCGTCTTACTGGTGGAGGCCTGCAAGCGCAAGCCGAAGCAATAAGACTAGGTCTTGCTAGAGCAATGGTCAAGCAAGATGAAGAACTGAAAGGAAAGCTGAAAGATTGCGGCTTTTTAACCAGGGATCCTCGCAAGAGAGAACGTAAAAAATACGGGCTTGCAGGAGCTAGAAAGAAATTTCAGTTCTCGAAAAGATAAAAATTTTTCTTCCTCCTTGTTTATCAAGAAGCCCTTGGAAAGTAATTTCCAGGGGCTTTTATTTTTAGAACTGATAGCGAAAATCTGCCAAGAGAGAAAAGCTCTGTTTTCTCATTTTATGAAAATCTTTGTGATAGACGGTATCGACCCGACTGGAGACAGAAGGGTTGGTATGGGCTTTTACACCTGTTAAATGAAGGTCAGAGGTCCCATTTCTTCCTCGATAATACTGATAGGTAAAACGTAGGCCTGTTGCGAAATTCTCTAGCCATCCGTAATAGCTGTTGAGCTCTAAGAAATGACTGTAGGCGCTTACTTTAGCGATCATTTTTTCATTATAGGAATAGGTAGTTGTATCGCTGCTTTCTGTAACGGTAGAGTCGTATAAGTATCTCGAACGGTGTCTAAGCCTCCCATAATAGAAGTGATAATAGCAGCCGTACTGCAATCGTTTGCCTGCCATGGGGGTAAGGGTTAGATGAATGCCGATAAAAGGAAGGTACCATTGCTGCAGGGATTTTTGATCGGGAGTCATGGACATCTGATAAGTGATACCGCTTACTGTCGATGAACCTGTTTGATAAGAAATATCTTTTTTGGACAGATACTGGCGGAGATAGTAAAAACCGATACGCGGAGCGATCTGCAAGGGCCCCATTTCAAAAGGATATCCGAACCCAAGGTCTAAATCGTATTGGTCATTGTCCGCTTTTTTTTCAAAAGACTGTGTAAAATCATAGCCTATTGTCTGATTATAGTTGGAGGCAGTAGCGGTTAGGTCGGCTTTAGCGTGAGAAGTCTTGCCGATCAGATACTCAAAATCGGCAAAGAAAAGAAAATGGTTGGAAAACTGAAAACGACTTCTGGCCGAAAGGCTGAGGTTATTGATTTCTTCTATTTTTTCATCGATCGCATGGTCATTATCATTTAAGGAGTTTTCTCCTGACCAGTGCAGACTGTCATTAACATATCCCGTCGAAAATGAGAGATAATCAGAAGGGAATTCATAGCTGATTCCCCATTGCAAAAATAAAAGGCTAATAATAAAAAGCTTTCTTTTCATGTTAATCTTCATTTTCCAAACTTTTTTATTCAAATCAATCTTTTTAGTTGCAACTAATCATTTTCCTTTTTATGAAAAAGGATTATTGAGGGGATAAATATCGATGGGCTTTTTACGAAAAACCAGAAAGAAAAAAATCAAGCCGGTCTCTTTTTCAGCGCTTGAGCATTATCGTATCGATATTTTACCGCAGTATTTGAACCCTCAGGGGATCTTTTTCGGAGGAGCTCTTTTACAGATCGTAGAAAAATATGCACAGAAAGTTGCGCAAAATCATGCTCAATATTCCTGTATCATGCAGGGGATTGATTTTGTCCGGTTTTTTTCTACGGTTAAACGAGGCGATGCCCTTTACTGCTATGCTCAGCTGAACCGTTCTTGGGACAGCCTGATGGAAGTGGGGGTAAAAATAGTAGCCGACGACTTTTTAACATTGGAGAAAAAAAAGGTATTAAATGCCTATTTCTCTTTTGTAGCGGTCGATGAAGAGAAAAAACCTGTATCGGTCTACTGTGTTAAACCGGAAACTAAAGAGCAGGTTACAAGGTATTTAGCGGCAGAAAAAAGAAGAATGTGGCGGATTAAGAATACCGATTTTCCTTCTACCGTTGTCCCGAAATAAACGGCAGTAATTTCTTTGAGAAAATAAACAGAAAAAGAAAGATCGACCATATGCTCAGTGTCGATGAAAATACCTGGTTTTCACATAAGATAATGATTGAGTCCATCAGGGTATAAAAAGCAAAAAAGGCTAAAAGAGAAAGAGTAATTAGAAAAAAGATCGAAAAGTTTTTGGAAAAGCGCATGCAGAAAGGGCCGCATAGGAAGACCATTAAAAAAGGAAGAAGCGGCATGGAAAGTTTATAGTTAAGCTGCGTTTTTGCTTTATTTTTATCTTTTTGGCTTAAGGCCTTATCGAAAATAGATTGGAAAAGTTCTATTAAAGAAAAAGATTCGATGGACTTTCGGTCGAGATCGTTTGCGGTAATATGAAGGTCTTTAAAAACGTATGCATCAAAAGATTCTTTTTTTTCGAACTGGTTGCTGTCCGTGCTGGTAAAATGATCGACCATCTGGCCTTTAGGGGATTCAAAAGATAGGTCCATGTATTTGGCATGCCAGAAGCTGGTTGGACTCTCTACCCAGAAAACATCAAAAAATTGGGATTTGTCAAGAGCCGTCTGATAGATGACCTTGGTATTGTCCTGTAGGATCGACCAATGAATATGCGAATCTTTAACGGATTTTTTTTTGAGGTGGCTGTCTTTAAAATGTTCGATATATCCGACGGCACGGGGGGTGAAAAATTCAAAGTTAGCGTAGGAAAGAAGAGATAAGAACAAAGCGGTATAGATGAAGGGTTTAAACAGGGTATTGCGGGAAAGGCCTGCCATTTGCAGGGGAGCGATTTCATTATGCATGTTCATATCGACCAGCACTTTGATCAGAGAGAACAAAAAGGCTAAAGGCAAAAAGATATATAGCTGCAGGATAAACTGATGCAGATAGTAGAAGAAAATCGAATGTATATGGATATTGCCGTAAGTAAATAAACGGGTGCTATGAGTAAAAAAGTCGATGATGGAAAAAAGGATAAAAATGCCTATTAAGAAAAAAAGGATAAATTTTGCTATTTCTTTTAGGAGATATTTCTGCCAGATTTTCATATGCGCCCTTCGTGCAGTCGTTTAAAATAATAATACGAAATATACAGACAGAGGGCCTGAGGGACAAAATAGGTGAAAAAGGCAGAAATGGCATAATACTTAAGGGCTTTGCCAAAAACAAAGCTGATGAGCAAAAGCAGGACCATGGAAGAGAGGATTATTAGCTTTTGGTTATTCTGCGAGCGGCCGGGGTTAATTGCAAAGACAATGCCCATGAAGGTAAAGGTAAAAACGGAAACGCCTAAGGCCATGCGCCGGAATATTTCAGCATAGATCGATTCGAAACGGGAAGATAGAGAGGCTTCCTTTTGAATACGTCGTTTTTCAAATAGCTGGGCCCATGGAAGGTGATAGGGGTTGGATGTTGTTTTCTGTGTTTTGATCATCTGGGACAAGAGATCGGCCCTTGCAGACATTTGCTCCTGGTTTTCAATAATTAATGGATCGAACACTGTTTGGTTGTTTTGATCGAAATAGGAAATGGTGGAGATGTTTTTCCCCAGCAGGCTTTCCTTATCGACAACAAGATTTTTACAGGTAAAAAGATGGAGGCGGTGATTGCTATGGTTATAAGAGATAAAAAGAAGGTCGTTGGCATAGGTATCTTTTTCATCGCTTTTCATTTCGATATAGCATTTGCTTAATTTGGAGAGCTCCTGTCGTTTTAAAAGTAAAATAGGATTTTTCGAGCTTTCCTTATATAAGATCTCTTTAGATTTGGCAAGACAGCGGGTTGTCCATTCAGAGGAGATGTAAAAGTTGATCAGCCCCAGCCCCAAACTTAAGATAATAACAGGGGAAATGATGCTATATAAAGAAAAACCGTTGCTGCGAAGAGCTGTCAGTTCATGGTTTTGCGACATCTGCATAAATAAAAAATATGCGGCGATCAGGCAGGAGATCGGCAATGCCAGAGGAAGGATATAGGGGATTTGAAAGAGGATATATTTAATTACGGAAAAAGCGTTGGAGGAAAGCGCGATAAATCTGGCAATTTCTTTCATGCGGATTAAAAGAAGGATGCTGATAAACCCAAAGGTGCTTAAAAAAACAACTTTTATGTAAGAATTAATTAAATATTTCCAAATTTTAGGCATAGAAAATGAATATTTTAATCGTATTGTATGAACTTGGAGAATATTTCTGTAGTGATAATCGCTTTTTTTAGGATTTTCTGGTAAATTAGCAGGGATATTGAAATAAGGAAAAATATTTTGTTGAAAAAAGAGCTAATATCTTTTTTGCATAAGCATTCTTACAAAGAAAGGCCTCTTCTTATCGCTATGTCGGGAGGAGCTGATTCAACGGCTCTTTTTTATGCTTTATTGCAGATAAGAGAGAGGATGGATTTAGATCTGCATGTGGCCCATGTCGACCATGGCTGGAGGAAGGAGAGTTCTCAGGAAAGAGAGCTTCTGCAGAAACTGGCCGATTCTTATCAGGTTGTCTTTCATTCTACTGTGATCTCTTATGATAAAAAGGTTCGTAATTTAGAAGAATACTGCCGCCTTGAGAGGTTGAAGTTTTTTCAGGGGCTTTGGCAAAAATATTCATATGAGGGCGTACTTTTGGCCCATCAGAAAAATGATTTGGCTGAAACGCTCCTAAAGCAGTTTTTAGAAGGGGCAGAATTATATCATTTGGGTATGAAAGCAGTTACTGATTATGAGGGAATGCCTCTATGGCGGCCTCTTTTAGGGGTTTCACGCAAAGAGATTATTAAATGGCTGCAGAAGGAAAATCTCTCTTTTTTTAAAGATTCGAGCAATGAGGACCTTAAATTTTTCCGTGTTCGCATGAGAAAGAACATTCTTCCATTTTTGGAAAAAGAATGTAATAAGAACCTGTTGGACAATTTGTATAATGCTTCCATAAAGTCTGAAAAGTTAAAAGTTTACCTTGATAACAAGCTTAAAATTTATATGGATAAGACCAGTATTGGCCCTTTTGGGCTAATGATTGATTTTTCCAATGAAACCCTCGCCTCTTATGAGAGGCAGTATTTAGTTAAGTCTCTTTTAAAGAAAAAGGGGGTAGTTCTTTCCCGCAGCTTACTAAATAATATTTGCTTATGGATAGAAAATGGAGCTTCTAACAAAAAAGCCCAGATGCAGGCAAAAAAAATTATTGTTGATAGAAAGCGGCTGTTTGTTTTGGCTCAAGATCTTTCCTCGATCCCGGCGAGCCTGTCATTAAAAGAGGGCATCTATCGGTTTGGCTCATGGAAGGTGCAGATCAAAAAAGAATCTACACCTATAAATAGAGGGAACTGGAAAGATCTATGGAAGGGAAGGGCTGTTTTTTCAGTGCCTCAAGGATGCAGTCTCTCTCTGTCTAGCGGGTTACAAGTTGCTGATAATAAAAGGTTTAACAAGTTTATTTCCAATCAGAAAATCCCCGTATTCTTAAAAGAGCTGTGTCCTGTCGTGATGAAAGACAAGTCTTTAATCGGAGAGCTCTTATCGGGAAAAGAATGGAAGATGAAAGACCTACCTTCCTTTTTTAGAGTTATTTTTGAGCATGATTTGATAAAAAGTCCCGAGACAGAATAATTGCCGATCATGTATGATAGAGATAGAAAGCAAGATATTTTGAGATATAACTAGGATAGTAAAAATTTTATGAAAAAAGATAAAGGCGTTGGTCCTGAAAAAAAAGGCTTGCCGGGGGGATTTTTTGTCTTTCTCGTTGCTTTAGTCTTGATCATATTAACTTTTCAATCTTTAAATAATGATAAAACCGGCAAAGTTTCATTTAGTTATCAGCTGGAACATCTGATCAATTTGGATTTGACCAAACAGGATGAGAACCGTACGGTTTCTCAAAATGAAAACTTAGTGACCTTTTCGGGAAAATTTAAAGACAACCTTTCTTCGGACGCTCAGCAGCATTATGAATATCTATCTCTGTTAAATACTCATCATCAGTTAATTGCAGAAGACAAACGCCTGCAGGAAAATTTTCAAAGTGAAAAACAGAAGGTCTATGATACGGCCGTATGGTTTTTGCAGATATCCGGTTATCCTATAGATAGCAGAGGGTTTGTTATTGTTGGAAGGTCTTATGATACGACCTCGATGTCAAATGCTGTTGTTGTGCGATCGATTGAAGATGAACCGATTATGAATTTAACGAAAGTTCAAACCGATTTGCAGAAGACTAAAGAACTTTTAAATACGGAAAATGTAGAGGTCTTAGGTAAAAACTTATCATATCTCGTTGGATTATACCGTTCTCCTAAATTAGGGATCGGGGTAGAGAATTATAAACAGCAGTTAAAATCGATCGATCAAAAAATTAAAGATGTTAAGAGCGATGCTTCCCTAGAGGAAAAATATCAGGTATATCAAGCTGCGGTTTTAGGGCTTGAAGAGATTACCAATGAGTTAGTTAAAGAAAACAATCAGGTGCGATTATATGCTCTTCGCAATGTCCGTCAGTATGTCGAGGATGTAAAACGCGTTCAGGTTATTGATCAGGATATTGAGCATAATCAGACCCTTTTGAATAAAGCACGAAAAAATGTTGCCAACGTCACCTGGTTTTATAACGATAAAGAACTGACTACACGCGCATTAGAAAATCAGGATGCGGAAGGTTATTCGCAGTGGTTTGCAAGGGCCCAGCAGGAATGGGAAAATTTCTCTTCCAATAAGGGGCTAGCTTTCAAATCGCCGGACCAGCCGCGTAATACTGTTTTGAAAAAAACCTTTAAAAGCAAGGAACCTTCGACCAATTATTTCGGTTATATCATTACTCTTTTACCGATAGCTTTAGTTGGTTTGATCTTATACTTTTTCTTCTCCAGGCAAATGAAAGGGGGAGGGGTTGGCTCTTCTGCTATGAATTTTGGAAAATCGCCGGCACGGCTGTTAACCAAAGAGCAGAACCGTTTTACCTTCAAAGATGTAGCGGGAGCTGAAGAATCAAAAGAAGAGCTGGAAGAGATTATTGAGTTTTTACGCGATCCGCAAAAATTTACGGCTTTAGGGGCTCGTATTCCTAAAGGAGTATTGTTAGTAGGTCCTCCAGGAACCGGTAAAACGCTGTTGGCAAAAGCGGTAGCCGGTGAAGCTGAAAGACCGTTTTTCTCTATTTCCGGTTCAGATTTTGTGGAGATGTTTGTCGGTGTGGGAGCCAGCCGTATCCGAGACCTTTTCGAACAGGCAAAGAAAAATGCGCCATGTATTATTTTTATGGATGAGATCGATGCTGTCGGCCGTCATCGCGGCGCCGGTATTGGCGGTGGACATGATGAACGGGAGCAGACATTGAACCAGCTTCTGGTGGAAATGGATGGATTTGATACTAAGGAAGGGGTCATTTTAATGGCTGCTACCAACAGGCCTGATATTTTGGACAAAGCTCTTCTTCGTCCCGGCCGTTTTGACAGAAGGGTATCTTTAGAGCTTCCTGATGTAAAAGGACGCTATGCGATCTTAAAGGTCCATGCCCGCCGTATTAAAATCGATCCGTCGGTAGAACTGATGGATGTAGCTAGAAATACTCCTGGGGCCTCAGGTGCCGACCTTGAAAATATTTTGAACGAGGCCGCTCTTTTAGCCGCTAGAAGAGGCCGTTCGGCCGTAACGGCTCAAGAGACGATCGATGCCAGGGATAAAGTGATCTTTGGAAAAGAAAGACGCAGTCTTGAAATGGATAAAAAAGAAAAAGAATCGACCGCTTATCATGAAGCAGGACATGCGATGGTAGGCTTAATTGTAGAAAATGCAGATCCTGTGGAAAAAGTAACGATTATTCCAAGGGGATTTTCTTTAGGAGCCACCCATTTTATGCCTAAGAAAAACCGTTTAAGCTATTGGAAAAAAGAAGTTATTGACCAGCTCGCCATTTGTATGGGGGGAAGAGCAGGGGAAGAGATTTTCTTAAACGATATGTCTTCAGGCGCGCAGCAGGATATCAATCAGGCAACCAAGCTTGCCCGTGCCATGGTCTGTGAATGGGGAATGAACGATGATTTGGGATTGATCACTTATGATGAGAGAAATACTTCCGGACAGTATCTGGGCATGAGCAATTATCATGAAAAAAGCTATTCTAATGAAACGGCAGAAAAAATTGATAAAGCCGTATTAAGTCTTGTCAATCAGGCTCATGAAAGGGCCCGTCAAATTATTATGGATAATAAAGATAAAACGGAACTGATGGCAAAAATGCTGGTAGAATTCGAAACGCTTACAGCAGAAGACATGAAGGAAATTCTCGAAGACAAATGGGATTCTAATAAAAAGAAAGAAAGAGTTCTTGAGGCAGATAAACTGCAGAAAAAAGAGCCGCCTCCTCTTCCTGGCAGAAAACCCGGTGATGATAAGCCGTCTTTAGGCGATGAGAACTTAAGTCCTCAGCAGACATAAAAATTAATAATTTTTCTTCCTATAAGATTTATGAGCATTACTGTAGATATCCCGTCATTAAAGATTTTCTGCCTTTCTCAGGCAGTGGTTAATCATATTAATCAACATCCAAAAATAAGCCAAAAAGATTGGAAAGAAAAGCAAAGGAAAAAAGATTTTGACCTAGATGAAAATTTACCGAGAGAGGTCAATG
>CAZULH010000011.1:0-16885 GCA_964621105.1 uncultured bacterium | reverse complement strand
TTTGCAGTGAGGGGAATTTGGCCAATGCATTTTTTAATGAAAGACAGTATTGGACAAATAGCAAAGAAGAAGATTTTTTTTTCGGCTGCTTTTGTTCTTTCTCCTTGGACGCATGTTCTTCTCCGATCCTTTCAATTTTTTTCGGATCGAAAGGCTCTCGTATGCCCCCGATTTGAAAATCGCTCATAACACTCTCTTTTTTTTTAACTATTTTCCATTTTTCTTTTTAGCGCAAACCCTTTAATTGAGGGAGGTCTGCAAGATTGATTTTTATTAATGATGTCGCTATGTTTGAAATTTAAAAAATAATAATACTTTTTTCATCTCCCATGTGGGGATTGGTAAAAAAAGATTGATAATATAGGTCATATATTTACCCTAGCATTTAGAGGAGGGCCCCACGATGAGCGTGTTGGATTTACTCAAGCCGTCTCCGCCTCAAAAGGAGATTCAGGATACACAAATTGTTAAAAAGAAATATAAGTACTGGCGGATACGTACGTTTTACAGTATGTATATCGGCTATACTTTTTATTATTTTACCAGGAAAAGCTTAGCTTTTGCCATGCCGGGATTAATTACCGATCTGGGCTTTGATAAAGCGCAGTTAGGGTGGCTGGCGACAATTTTGTCATTAGCTTACGGCGGCAGCAAATTTTTGAGCGGTATTATAAGCGATCGGTCCAATCCCCGTTATTTTATGGGCATAGGACTTATGCTGACAGGCGTTTTTAATCTTTTTTTCGGGTTTTCCTCTTCCTTGCCGATGTTCGCCTTGTTTTGGGGCTTAAACGGATGGTTTCAGGGATGGGGCTGGCCGCCTTGTGCAAAACTTTTAACGCACTGGTATTCCAAAGCCGAAAGGGGGACCTGGTGGAGCGCATGGAATACTTCGCATAATATCGGCGGTGCGGCGATTCTGTTTGCAGGGGGGCTGATTGCCCAATATATGGGATGGCGCTATGTGATGTATATCCCCGGTATTGCCTGTATTTTTATCGGTCTGTTTTTGATCAACCGGCTTCGTGATACGCCCCGCTCTTTAGGGCTGCCTACGGTGGAAAAATACCGTAACGATCATACGGAAGCAATAGAAACAGACGAAGATGCAAAGGTGTCCGCTAAAGAAATTCTATTGAAATATGTGTTAAAAAATCCGTATATCTGGGTACTGGGCTTTTCCTATTTCTTTGTCTATATAGTCCGCACAGGCATCAATGACTGGATGGCGGTATTTTTAGTGCAAAGCAAAGGATACTCTCTCGTTCAGGCAGGAACGATCGCTTCCGGTTTTGAAATAGGCGGGTTTTTCGGCAGTCTTTTAGCGGGATGGTCCTCCGACCGAATTTTCAAAGGACGAAGAGGCCCTGTGAACATTCTCTTTTCTCTCTTGGCAGGATTGATGGTTTTTGGTATGTGGAAAGTACCGGGAGGGGTGTGGTTTGTTGATGCGTTCTTTATATTTATGATCGGTTTTGCCATTTTTGGACCGCAGATGCTGATTGGAATTGCCGCAGCCGAACTCTCCCACAAAGAGGCGGCGGGTACTTCTACGGGTTTTGTCGGGGCCTTTGCGTATGCGGGAGCAGCCGTAACCGGCGGGCCATTAGGTGCGATGATAGACAAATATGGCTGGAACGGTTTTTATACGATCCTTACAGTTTGTGCGGTCATGGCCGTAACTTTATTAATGCCTCTTTGGAAAAGACAGACATCATTGGTTAAACAGCAGTAGCTGTTTATCAGAAAGGAGAAAAAATGAAAAAGAAGTCGATGGACGGGAATACCGCCGCTGCACATATTGCTTATTATTTTTCGGAAGTGGTCGCGCTATATCCGATCACTCCTTCTTCCCCAATGGGAGAAGCGGTTGATCAATGGGCGTCGGAGGATCGTAAGAATGTTTTCGGGCGTCCTGTAGAAATTGCAGAAATGCAGTCGGAAGCAGGGGCGGCAGGAGCTGTTCATGGAGCTTTATCGGCAGGCGCTTTCTGCAGTACTTTTACTGCTTCACAAGGTCTTTTGCTGATGATTCCGAACATGTACAAGATCGCAGGTGAACTGATGCCGAGTGTTTTTCATGTGGCAGCAAGGGCAATAGCAGGACAGGCTCTTTCTATTTTTGGCGATCATCAGGATGTAATGGCTGCGCGTTCGACAGGATTTTGTCATTTATGCTCAGGTTCTATTCAGGAAGTCATGGATCTGGCTCTCGTTGCGCATTTAAGTTCCATCCGCGCTTCTTTGCCTTTTGTTCATTTTTTCGACGGTTTCCGTACCTCTCATGAAGTACAGAAGATTGAAATGATCGATTATGATGAGATCAATCCGCTTATCGATTATGAAGCGATGGAAAAACATCGGATGAGAGCTTTAAATCCCGAGCATCCTCATTTGCGCGGAAGCGCCCAAAATCCGGATATTTACTTTCAGATTAATGAAGCGGCCAACCCCTATTATCTTGCCGCGCCGCAAATAGTAGAAGAAGAGATGGACAAGGTCTATCGGCTTACGGGAAGACGCTATCATGCTTTTGATTATGTTGGGCATCCGGAAGCGGAAAGAGTGATTGTCGCCATGGGCTCTTCTACCCAAACGATTGAGGAGACCGTCAATTATCTCAATCAGAAAAATGAAAAAGTGGGCCTTGTCAAAGTACGTCTGTATAGGCCTTTTTCGAAAGAACTTCTGCGAATGGCTGTTCCTGAATCAGCAAAAAAAATTGCCGTATTGGACCGAACAAAAGAAAGCGGCTCTTTCGGCGAGCCCCTATATCTCGATATTTGTGCTACCTTAGACGAAGATCGTATTATTGTCGGCGGAAGATATGGTCTTGGCTCCAAAGAATTTAATCCCAGCCATGTGAAAGCTGTTTTTGATAACCTGTCATTAGAAGAGCCCAAGAATCATTTTACTGTCGGCATAGAAGATGATGTCACCTATTTTTCCCTGCCGCTGCAAGAAAAAATTATTTCCGAAAACCCATCGACAGTTCGCTGTATGTTCTGGGGATTGGGAGGAGACGGTACGGTAGGCGCCAACAAGGATGCCATTAAAATTATCGGTGATAATACAGATAAATTTGTGCAGGGCTATTTTGCCTATGACTCAAAAAAATCAGGCGGGCTTACCATTTCCCATCTGCGTTTTGGCGATGAACCCATTCATTCGACCTATTTAATTCAGGAAGCGGATTATCTGGCCTGTCATAATTCTTCGTATATCTGGAAATATGATATGCTCAAATACCTGCGGCAGAGGGGAATCTTTGTTTTAAACTGTTCTTGGTCGGAAAAAGAATTAGAAAAAAATCTTCCTGCTTTTTTGAAAAAGGAAATCGCAGATAAAGAAGCGGAATTTTACATCATCGATGCAGTCAAAATCGCAAAAGAAGTCGGTCTGGGCGGACGGATTAATATGATTATGCAGGCCGTCTTTTTTGATTTGGCCAAAATTATTCCTGTTGAAAAGGCCCTACAGCTTTTAAAAGAATCAATTGAAAATTTATATCGTAAGAAAAGTGAAAAAATTGTGCAGATGAATCAAAAAGCCGTGGACCAGGCGCTTGATCATTTGCAAAAAATTACTTATTCCCCTGACTGGAAAAAACTGCTGCCTGAAAAGAAGAGTCCGGATATGGGAAAACCTGCTTTTATACGTGAAGTTGCTGATGTTATCAATCAGCAGGAAGGAGATATGCTGCCGGTTAGCGTTTTTACGCCGGGAGGTGTTTTCCCTTCGGCTACGACCAAATACGAAAAAAGGGATATCGCAATTAACCTGCCTAAATGGAAACCGGAAAACTGTATCCAGTGCAACCAGTGCGCCTTTATTTGTCCTCATGCAGCCATTCGCCCCGTTCTAATGACAGAAGAGGAAAAACAGAAAGCGCCGAAAGACATGCAAATAATTAAACCTATCGGTAAAGATTTAGATAAATACTATTACGGGATCATTGTCTCACCATTAGACTGTACAGGCTGCGGTAATTGTATAGCCGTATGCCCTGGCAAACAGAATAACAAAGCGTTAGAGTTTCATCCCAAAGAAGAAATCAAACAGCAGGAATTACAAGAATGGGACTATGCCAATACTCTGCCTTCCCGTTCTGTCAACATGAACAAATTTACAATTAAAGGGTCGCAGTTCCAAAAACCGCTGTTAGAATTTTCAGGCGCATGCGCAGGATGCGGAGAAACGCCTTATGTGAAGCTGATTACCCAGCTTTTTGGAGAAAGGATGATCGTTTCCAATGCTACCGGCTGTTCTTCCATTTGGGGAGGATCGGCTCCTTCTGTTCCATGGACAACGACGCAGCGAGGCTATGGCCCTGCTTGGGCAAACTCACTTTTTGAAGATAATGCCGAATATGGTTTTGGCATGTATCTGGCTGTTCATTTTCGAAGAGGGGAGCTCGCCTCATGGGTAGAAAAAGCCCTCAAAGAAAAAAACAGTGATGAGCTTAATAATCTTTTATCTGAATGGCTCAAGGAAAAAGATAATGGAGAAAAAGCTTTTGCACTTTCCGATCAGATTAAAACGATCCTGCAAAAAATGAAACGGACCCCTGTCTTAGAAGAAATTTGGAAACGAAGGGACCTTTTATCAAAGCCGTCAATCTGGATCATCGGAGGGGACGGATGGGCCTATGATATCGGATATGGGGGGCTTGATCATGTCTTGGCCATGGACAAAGATGTTAACATCCTTGTCATGGACACGGAAGTTTACTCCAATACCGGCGGCCAGGCTTCTAAGGCAACGCCTCTGGGAGCTATTGCTAAATTTGCAGCAGCCGGAAAACGAACAATGAAAAAAGATTTAGGCCTGATGGCCATGAGTTATGGCAACGTTTATGTTGCCTCTGTCTCTATCGGCGCTAATCCCCAGCAGTATGTAAAAGCTGTTCAGGAAGCGGAAAGTTTTCCCGGCCCCTCGATTATTATCGGCTATGCCACCTGTGTCGCCCACGGTGTTGAAGGCGGTATGATGGAGTACAAAAAAGCAGATAAACAGGCGGTAGCTTCGGGTTATTGGACCTGTTATCGCTATGATCCAAGATTAGAGAAAGAAGGGAAAAATGCTTTTCAATTAGATTCAGCTGATCCTTCTTTGGACCTTCAGGAATTTTTATTCTCGCAGGTGCGTTACCGTTATTTGGAAAAAACGCATCCGGAAGAAGCAAAAAAAATGCATGAGAGGCTGCGTCGGCATTTAGAGAAAAAACATGTGTTTTATAAGGCATTGAGCGAAGGAAAAATCTCCTTTTCTTCTTGATTTTGCGTCTGCTTCTTCTGCATACTTGCAAAAAATAGATTGCATTACGAAATATGTCCTGGATTTCTTTACATAATCATTCCCAGTATTCCATTTTGGATTCTACGCTGTCCCTAAAGCAGATCGTCGCTAAAGCAAAACAATATGAAATGTCCTCTATTGCATTAACCGATAGCGGCAACATGTATGGAGCCGTCGATTTTTATAAGACCTGCCGCCAAAGCGGGATTAAGCCGATTATCGGCTGTGAAATGGGAATGGCCCCTTTTTCCTGTCGCGAAAAAAAACGGATGAATAATTATCCTAATGCCTTTTCTATTGTCCTGTTGGTAAAAGATACGCAGGGTTATAAAAACCTGTGCAAATTATCTTCTATCAGTTTTCTGGAAGGATTTTATTATCGTCCCCGAATTGATAAAGAACTTCTTATGCAGCATAAAGAAGGTTTGATCTGTCTTTCCGGCAATGTGTCCAGCTCTTTTTCTCATTTCTTAAAAACACAGGCGGAAGATCAATTGATGGAAGAGCTGCAGTGGTATAGAGAAGTTTTCGGAGACGACTTTTATTTTGAGATGCAAGATCATGCCATGACAGATCCCCAATGGAAAGAACCGTGGGTCAAACAGAAATATGAAGACTTTGTCCAGCAGCAGAAGGAAGTGAACGCGTCCTTTTTGCAGTATTCTAAACAGTTTTCCATTCCCTGCGTTGTGACAAATGATGTGCATTACCCTGATCCTGATGATTGGCGGGCGCATGAAGTGCTTTTAAATATTCAGTCAGGGGAAACAACGGAGATCTGGCAGCGCGATCAGAGAGGCAATCCTATTTCCCTTATCCCTAATCCAAAACGCAAGATCTATTCCAGCCGTGAACATTATTTTAAATCGCCGCAGCAGATGCAGCAATTATTTCTTCAGCATCCTGCTGCTATTGAAATTACCATGCAAATTGCCGATAAATGTGCATTTGAATTTGATTTTCAGAAAAAACATTATCCCGTTTTTATTCCGCCGGGTGCTGAAAAAGAAGATCTCAATAAAACACAGCGTAAGAAAATGGCGGAAACCTATCTTTTTGATCTCTGTAAAAAAGCCATTGAAAAAAGATATCCTCAAGAAATACTTGCCAAAGTACAAAAACAATATCCCAAAGAAGATCCTCTAGAAGTTGTAAGAAAACGGATGGAATATGAATTCAATATTATTTCTTCTAAAGGAATGTGCGACTATCTTTTAATTGTCTATGATTTTATCCATTGGGCAAAAGAGCGAAATATTCCCGTAGGGCCGGGAAGAGGATCGGCAGCAGGATCCATTTTAAGTTATCTGATCGGTATCACGGATATTGAACCCCTGCAGTTTCAGCTTTTCTTTGAGAGATTTATCAATCCTGAAAGGATCTCCTATCCTGATATCGATGTTGACATCTGCATGGAACGAAGACAGGAAGTTATCGATTATACTATTCAGAAATACGGTAAGGAAAGGGTCGCTCAGATTATTACGTTCGGTACAATGAAAGCAAAAATGGCCCTGCGCGATGTCGGAAGGGTTTTAAATGTCCCCTTGTCAAAAGTAAACATGATCGCCAAGCTTGTGCCGGAAGATCCGAATATGACGCTGGAAAAAGCTCTGAGGATGGATCCTGAGCTTAAAGCTTTTTATGAGCGCGATGAGGAAGCAAAAAAAATTATCGACATGGCCAAAAAGATCGAAGGTTCGATCCGTAACACCTCTACTCATGCGGCGGGCGTGATTATTTCTGCTACTTCTATTACCGATAATGTGCCCGTCTGTTTTGCTAAAGATGCAGACATGATTGTTACACAGTATGCGATGAAGCCTGTCGAATCAGTCGGCATGCTGAAGATTGATTTTCTCGGATTGAAAACATTAACCTCGATACAAAGAGCCGTTGATGCTGTTAAAAACAACCATCATGTTTCTATTGACTGGACACATCTGTCTTTGGATGATACGAAAACGTATAAGCTGCTCAATCAGGGGAAAACGCACGGCCTCTTCCAGCTTGAGTCTACAGGAATGCAGGAGCTTGCAAGGCAGCTGCATATCGATAAATTTCAAGAAATTATTGCCGTCGGCGCCTTATACCGTCCCGGCCCCATGGACATGATCCCTTCTTTCATTAATCGAAAGCATAAAAAAGAAGAGATAGAAATCGATCATGAGGAAATGAAAGATATCCTTGAGGAAACTTACGGCGTCATGGTCTATCAGGAGCAGGTGATGCAGATCGCCAGCCGTTTGGCCGGATATACATTAGGCGAAGGGGATGTCTTAAGAAAGGCGATGGGGAAAAAAGACCGCCAGGAAATGGAAAAACAAAGAGAAAAATTTATTTCCGGAGCAAAAGAAAAAAAGATTGGCGAAGACATCGCCGTTCGTATTTTTGATAAAATAGAAAAATTTGCCTCCTACGGCTTTAACAAGTCCCATGCAACAGCCTACGCTTACTTAAGTTATGTGACGGCATATCTTAAAGCCAATTATACTCATGAGTGGATGGCGGCTTTAATGACATCGGACCGTGATGATCTGACAAAAGTGGCCAAACATATTAATGAATGCCGGTCGATGAATATTCCCATTTTGCCTCCTGATGTCAATGAGGCCAATACGGAATTTGTAGCGACTAAAGACGGAATCCGTTTTGCCATGTCAGGAATAAAGGGGGTCGGTGAAGCTGTCGTAGAAGCTATTATTAAAGAAAGAAAAACAAATACGCCTTTTACGTCCCTGTATGATTTTATCAAACGGGTGGATACATCGAAGGTTGGAAAAAAGAACATTGAAGTTTTAATCGATGCAGGCGCTTTTGATTCGATGGGATGGACAAGGGATGAAATGCGGCTGAGCGTGGAACCGATGCATGAGGTCGCTACAAGAGATCAAAAGGAAAAAGAGAAAGGGGTCATGAACCTTTTTGCCTTAATGGAAGAAGAAGACAATCAATTTGAGAATCCTCCAAAAATTATACGGCCTTCTTCCCAGCTGGAAGTCTTGCAAAAAGAAAAAGAGCTGTTGGGCTTTTATCTGACGGCACATCCGATGGATAATTTTAAAACGCTTATTAAACGTCTGTTTTGTTTATCTATTAAAGACCTCAAGAGAATGGAGCATGACGCTGTCTGCCGCACGGCTTTTATTATTGAATCGGTAAAAGTAAAAGTCGCTTCCAAATCACAGCGGAAATTTGCCATTGTCACTATTTCTGATGGAGAAATGACGGCGGAAATACCTATATGGCCGGAACTTTTTGATGAGAAAAGTTTTTTACTTATAAACAATCAGCTTCTTTTTGCCATTGTTCAGATAGATAGAAAAGATAAAGGTTTCCGTTTGCAATGTCATTGGCTGGATGATTTAACGACAATGGATGAGATCAAGATCAAAAAAAGCGACGATGTCTACGATCAAATAAAAAATTTAGTTGTCCGCAGAAAAACAATGATACGTCAGGACAAGTCTCCTTCAAAACTCTCTTCGGTCAACCGCATGAAAAAATGTAAGCTTCGCATCAATGCCGACGAGGTAAGATTTTCGCATATTTTGAAAATAAAAAAAATTTTAAAGAATTATTCGGGCCCTATTTGTGTAGAAATGGAGTTTGTTTCCCTCTCGCAGAAAATATCAAGTTTAACACTGAGTTCGGCGTACGGGGTCAGCCAAAGTCAGGATTTAAAAAAAGACTTGAAAGCTATAGACGGGCTTTGCGACTTGAAGTTTATATAGATTCTTCTTTATACTATCTAGCTATAGCTTTATAAAAAAATGAGCAGATAAACATGAAAATTAAAAAATATTTATTAGCCGCCGCCGCTTTCTTTTCATTAAGCATTTATGCTTCCGAAAAGGAGTTCATTTATATGAATGGCGAGATCTGTTATTCGAATGTTCTTACATCTTATGAAAAACAGGACTGGCCTTCTCTTTTTATGAACACGCAAAAATTTATCCGCGACTATACCGATGATGATCATGTTAATGAGGTGTTCTATTATCACGCTCTTTCTGCTTATAATATGCGGCAGCTGGATTTGGCCAGCCGTTATTTTTCAGAATATCTGCAGCAGTCCAAACATTTAAAATATTTCGATGAGGCCCTTAATTATCAGTTTCAGATAGCAGAGGCTTTTCGTCATGGCGTTAAAAAAAGCCTTTTCGGCGTCCAAAAAATGCCAAGGATTGTTTCTGCCTATGAAGATGCCTCTAAACTTAATGATGAAGTGATTAAAACAATGCCTCATCATGAATTAGCAGCACAATCTCTGTATGCAAAAGGGGAAGTCAACCTGATTATTGAAGAATATCGCGAAAGTATTGAGTCTCTGCAAATGCTGATCCAACGTTTTCCTAAACATGAGCTGGCTCTGGACAGTTATGTTTTAATTGCTAAGGTCTATTTAGCTCAGTGCAGTGAAAATCATCAGGATATCAGTCTGCTTGACTTGGCACAAATTAATTTAAACCGTTTCGAAAAGGACTTTCCAAAAGAAACGGAAAAAGTGCAGGAAGTAAAAAAGATTATCGGTCAGATGAATGAAGTTTTTGCTAAAAGCTTTATGGAAGTTGCCAAATATTACGACCGGGTAAAAAAATATTCCGCTTCCAAAATTTATTATTCAAAAATTATTCGAACTTTTCCAACAACAGAAGCTGCTCAATATTCGCAGGCAAGACTTGAAAAACTTCAGGCAAAAGAAGCAAAAAATCGATGAGCAAATATATTTGGATTGTAATCGCTGCTGTATGTATACAAAGCTGCGGTTATCACTTCAAATCTTCCGGCGACGTTCCTTCCGTCAATGTGCAGGTAGTGCAAAGTGATGAAAAGGGGCTGCTTACCAATCAATTAATTAGAGAGATTAGCGAAGATGGGAATATTGTCTATGACCCCTCTTCTTGTCAATTTATCCTTGCAGCAGAAATCACTTCTTTGGACAATCATAATATCGGATATAGAAGAGACAGGAATGGCGACGGCACATTGAGAAAAAATGTGCGCGCAACCGAAGGAAGGGAAAAAATTTCCGTTAAGGTGCAGATACTTGATGCCCATACGCGAACATGTGTATATGGCCCTGTTACGATAGAAGAAGATGTTGATTATGATTATGTTGATGACGATTCGATCGATGACCTTTCTTTTATCGATGACCAAGGATCCAGGCAGACGGTGCTATCCTTTTCTTTAGGGCAGCTGGAATCTAAGGCCAGCGCTCAGGCAGCTGCTCTTACTCCTCTATATCGAAAAGTGGCTCGAAGAATTGTTAAAACAATGGTGCATGAATGGATACAAAGTCCGTAAAAAAAACTCAAAGCTTTCAAGCTAATAAAAACAATCTCCACGCCATGCTGCTAATGGTGCGTACTGCCGCACAGGACGCGGGGCTGGAGGAAAAACAAATCAAAGGCCTAGAGCTGGCTACAGAAGAAGCTATTGTGAATATTATCTATCATGCCTATGAGAAAAAAAAAGGGCTTGTTCATATTGAAGTGCAATATGAAAAAGGAAAAGAGATTGTTATCTATTTATTCGATAGGGGAGATCAGTTCGATCCGCATATCTATCATTTGCATAAAAAACCAAAAAAAGAGATAGAAAAAGAGGGAGGATTAGGTATCATGCTCATGCATAATTATGTCGATGAGATCGAATATCGGCGGTCAGATCCTTTCAATTGTCTTGTGCTTAGAAAAACTATTGATTCTTCTCTATAGATGTCAATGTAGCTTCTGTTTCCAACATGTCCAAAAGGAAATGCTGCAATACTTTCAGTACATATCTAGGGGTATTATAAATTCCTGATGTTGTAAAAACAACTTCCAGATTGGTTTTACCTTGCGATTGAAAGGCGATCAATACATAGGTAATAGGGTTGTCCTGTTCCATTTTCGGAACAATCCAGATAACAAACTGTTCATTAAAGAGAGTTACTTTTTCTGCGCTTTCGATAACATGGAAATATTGCGTCAGATCATCTGAATCATCCTTGATATCATCAAAGTTGTCCAGAAGACCTAGTTCATAAAGCAGCTTAAGATTAATGGTAACCAGTCCGTCATGTGCCCATTCAGGCAGGTTGCCGATAAACTTAGCATATAAGGTATCAATTTCAATTGGATTAAATGCCATAATGCTTTCTAAGTACAATCCTCCCTAACCCTATTCTAATTCTTATTAAACGATCTGTCAAGATAATGCAATACTTTTTTTTGTAATGAATACTAATTATAGTTAAGATTCTAAGAGCAAAAGCTTTTTCAAGATTGTTTTAATCTAGATGTTTTTTTATGATGGGGTTGTATGTTCAGGCAAAAAAGAGAAATTTATGCATAAAAAAATATGGTTTTTTCTTCTTTTTTGTCTTTCTGTTTATTCTAAGCCTCTCTCTGTCAATATTTTTGCTAAATCAGCGGTGCTTATTAATGCGGACAGCAAAAAGGTCTTGTTTGAAAAAAAGGCAAACGCTCCTTTCTATCCTGCCAGCACAACAAAAGTAGCGACTGTTTTATATCTCTTAGAGAAAAAAAACGATCTTTTCGGCAAGGCTATTAAAGCTTCTTATGATGCGCTGGCTATTGTCGATCCTAAAGAAAAAGTAGAGAAAAATTACTCCTTTCCGGCTTATTGGCTGGAGACAGACGGTACTACCTATGGAATAAGGCTGGGGGAAATTCTATCCTTTGAAGCCCTTATTTATGGGGCTATGATTCCTTCCGGCAATGATGCCTCCAATGTTTTAGCAGAAGCTGCAAGCGGTTCTATCCCTCTTTTTGTTAAAGAGTTAAATAGTTATGCCCAGCAGCTGGGATGTAAAAACACCCATTTCTGCAATCCTCATGGCCTTCATCATCCTGAACATGTAACCACTCCTTATGATATGGCGCTGATTACTGCTCAGGCCTTAAAATTTCCTTTTTTTCGGAAAGTGGTTAAGACAAAGTGTTTTATTCGTCCGAAAACCAATGCACAGAAGAAAAGGGAATATTTTCAATATAACCGGCTACTCAAAGAGGGAAAATACTATTACCCTTATGCTATCGGTGTTAAAAGCGGCTATCATTCCAATTCCAAATATAATCTGGTGGCAGCGGCAGAAAAAGACAGCCGTACTTTGATCGCCGTTCTTTTTGGAGGAGAAGACCCTACCTATCGCTATATCGATGCAAAAAAGCTCTTTGAAGAAGCTTTCTCAGAAGAAAAGCAGCAGAAGAAAATATTTAGCCGGGAGCGAATATTCTCAGCACAGGTAGAAGGGGCAAGACGCCCTATTTTGGCCTCGTTTAAGGAAGATTGCATCATTGCATATTTTCCATCAGAAGAACCCGAAGTTATCAAGGCGCAAATCCATTGGACCAACGTAAGCCTGCCGATAAAAAAGGATCAGGTGGTCGGAGAAGTGGTTATCAAAGATGAAAATGATGCAAAAATTAAAACCTTGCCTCTTTATGCCAAAGAAAGTGTTTCAAAAACATTGGTATACGGCATTAAAATGTTTTTCAAGAACCTATTTTAAAAGACAAAAAAGCGCATAGAGTTTTTCTCCCGTCAAATTTTGAATGCGTTCTTTTTTATCGACAGAAAGGTTTTCTAAAAAGATAGCCACGGGTTTTTGGGGAAAAAGTTTTTGCAGGCGCGAGTAGATCTGTTTTCTTTTCTGCTGAAAAAGAGTTTCTACAAAAGAGATAAATTCACATTGATTTTCTACAGGAAGGTCTTTCTTGATCTTTCCATATAAAATGGCTGAATCAACATGGGGCTTGGGATAAAAACAGGTTTTGGAAACACTAAAGGGTACTTGTAATTGTGTGTAATATTGCAGAAGAAGAGAAAAGGCCCTGAAGTCTTTAGAAGATGAAGAGAGCTTTGATCGCAGCGCCTGTTCTTTTTGCAGCATTACAGTAAATGAAGAAAAAAGATCATGGTGCTCAACAAGCAAAAGAAGAATTTTTGTTGCTATATGATAGGGCAGATTGGCGATCACCTTCATCTTTTTTGTTTTAGCCAATTTTTTTAATATGGAAAAATCAAAGTCCAATATGTCTTGATGAAATACATGGATATTTTCATCTATTCGAGACAGAGCTTTCGCAAAATCCTGATCTTTCTCCACAGCAAATACATGTGCTTTTTTCTCTATCAACGCTTCTGTTAAAACACCGGGGCCCGGCCCGATTTCTAGAACTAAATCATTTTCATGGACATCTGCCTGTTTGAGAATTTTATCGACAATATTTTTGTCGATTAAAAAATTTTGAGAAAGACGCTTATTGGGTTTTTTATGAATGGAATCTAAAAAATATACAAGGTCGGTAAGACAATGCAGCTTTCTCATTATTCAATACGGAAAGGCTCAAAATTATCCGGAACAAAAAGAGCGGTTTCTTTTTCAAAACCATATTGCTTACGGAGTTTTGCTGTATATTTCTGCATCTCGGCATTTGCTGCGTCCTGAAGAAGCTGATTGCGGATTTTAGGCGCCATTTCTTCAAAAGTTGCAGCCTTTTCTTTTTTATGTGAGTCTAAATAAAAAAGACGCATAACGGTTTTATCATTACTTTTTTGCAGAAGAGGCTCACTATACTGTTTTTCCTGCAGGGTCTGCAAAACGGACAAATATAGAGATGAAAGCTTTGTTGTATCCTGTTCAAAGGGTTTGGAAATTTTAATAGAGCAGTTATCTTCTTCAAAGGCGGAAACAATAGAAGCAAGTTCATTTGGCGCAGGCTTATGTTTGGCTAAATGAGTCTGCAAATTTTCAACTGCTTTTTTTAAGCTTTTTTCATCGGTGCCGCGAAGGGTGATCGTCTGATAGTTCCAGTTTTCTTTGGGAGGATTCTTTTCGCAGAAAGAAATATAGGAGTCGCGAATTTTTTGAGGATTGACTTTTTGAAAAGCGCGGTTGTTAACATAATACATATTCATTTTACGTACGGTCAGTTCCCTCTTAATAATCTCCCATGCCTCATGGAAAGTAAGATCGATCTGGCTTAATGATAAAGTAACATTAGGGCCGAAACGGCTTTCTAGCTCTTCACGGACCTCTCCATCGGATATGTTTAGCTTTTTCTCTTCGGCATCAGCAATAATCAATTCCGTATTGATCATTTCATTTAAAACGTATTTCCAGCTGTTTGTATAAAACTCATAGCGAGCTGCTTTAGAATTAGCAAGATCGGGATAGGCCTGATGAAAAACCATATCCATTTTTTTTGTTACGTCTAGTACAGAGATTGTTTTTTTGCCCGCTTTTGCTAAAATGGCATTATCGATCACAATATTTTGCTTTTCCAATGGATCAAAGCCCATAGGATCAGCCATGGCACTTGTTGCAATAAAAAGCAGTAAACTAAAAAGCCGGAATATTTTTTTCATATGTAAACTTTGTATTTTTTGTTAGTTAATTAAGCATAACAAAAGATTTGTCTCTCTTCAAGGTTGATATTGGAAAACAGCGGCAAAAAAACCGTCCATCTTGTCTTTTTGAGGGAGGACTTTGAAGCTATCTGTCAAAATAAGAGGGTGTTGAGTTAAAAAATATTCTATCTGTTTTTCATTTTCCTCTGTAAAAATACTGCAGGTCGCATAAACGATAAAGCCTTCTTTTTTCAGATAGCCAAGGCCTTCTTTAAAAATTTCTCTTTGCAGCTCAAGGTGTTTTTCAAAGTCTTCTTTCGTCCATTTCCATTTCATCTCAGGACATCTTCTCAAAGTGCCGCTGCCGGAACAGGGAACATCCAAAAGGACCCAGTCCATTTTTAGCTTTAGCTTTTTTTTGATCTCTTCCGGAAAAAGAAGCTGATAGTTTTGGATGCCTGCTCTTTTCAGGCGTTTTCGTGCTTCATAAAGAACTCCCTTGCGCACGTCATGTAAAAAGATCTGGCCTGTATTATTCATGTTTGCAGCAATGGCCAAGGCCTTACCGCCGGAGCCGGAGCAATAGTCTAAGACCCTCTCTCCTTTTAGGGGAGAGACTTTTTCTGCCGCCAGCTGACTGGCCTCGTCCTGCATTTCAAAAAGGCCGTCTTTAAACTCCTGCAGAGAGAAAAGGGAATACCTTTTCAAAAACGTGATTCCATAAGGGGACTGTGTGCATTTTTTTATTTCAAAACGGCCTTTGAGATTATCAAACAGTTCGTCTCGTGTTATTTTAGCGATATTTGCCCGTATGGTGATAGGTGCTTCTGTATTTAAGACAGATAATATGGTTTCTGTTTGCTCTTCTCCATAGCTATTGATAAGTAGGTTAAAAAAATATTTAGGAAAGCTCAAACGGATATGCAGTGGAACAGAAGGATCTTTCAAATATTTATTGAGATCCTCTTTTTCATACCACGCAAGTCTTTTCTCCCAAGTAATAGGAGAGGTAAGGAAAGAATCGATCAGTCCCTTATTTCGTATGATAGCATAGGCAGTTTCATAGAGATATTTGCGGTCATGCGAACCCAAACTTTTATGTGTAAAAAAATAATTAGAAAGCAAGCGATCAAACGCTGTTTTTTTCTCGTCGTATTCTTTAAAAACCTGCAGAAGATGATACTTTCGGAAGGGAAGTTTTTTCATGGAAATATTTTCTCATAAATGAGAAGATCTTAGCAATATAATTTTAACTTAGAATTATTATGACGTTAGTAATTACAGATGAAATTGAGAGAGCTTACATAGAGCGGTCTAAGCAGATACAGCATGACTATATGGCATTTCGCATATCTCAAATCGGAATTCCCATAATTATGGGATCCGCTTTAGTTTTTTCTCTCCTTTTTCCTCATGCATGGATATATATTCCTTCGATAACATTCATAGTTATTACAGCCTTATTTTATGAAAAAATTATAAATAGCTATAAGACATTATTAACCAACAACTATACACAAGAGTTAGAAGTAAATGGACCTTCTTTTGTAAAAGTAGCGGCAAGAAAAGCTGATAGAATCGTGTTTGAACGATGGGAAAAACATTCTCTTGATATAACTCATGTAGATTTAGAAATTTCTCTAGTAGCACAAATATTTACAGGAAAATTTAGAGAATGGCATATGTTTTCAGACGATGTTTGTTCTCAAGGCTATGTGGGGGTCTTTCGGGCACTTTATCAAAAAGATCCTCAATTTTTTGATAGGACTAGTTCGATAAGTGGAACGAAAAAATTTGTGTTACATGAGGCAGCTGCACTTGGTCAGATCGAAATTCTTGACATTGGTGTAAGAGAATGCAAAATGCCTGTTGATGGTGTTGTTTGTGAAGGAGCAGCGGTTGATCGATATACCCCTTTTCATGCTGCAGCCATAACCGGTCAGATAGAAGCTATGAAGAAATTGGTGCAATTAGGAGCAGATCCTCATGCACGTGCAGCTTTTCTTCAAGATCAAGTTGAAGCTATCCATTTGGCAGCTCTGGATAATCAACCGAAGGTGATTCAATATTTAGTAGAAGAATTGAATATTGACATACATGTACGAAGTCAATCACAGACAACAGCAATGCACTATACAGCTTTAGATTGGGCGATACGGTATCGTAGTGTAGAAACTATGATGGAAATATTGAAATACTATTCTGACAAACATTCTTTTATAGA
>CAZULH010000010.1:0-17587 GCA_964621105.1 uncultured bacterium | reverse complement strand
ATTAGGTGATTTTAGGGCTTTAGAAAGATTATACGTTTCCGTTCGCAAAAGATTTTCCGACTGCATCAGAGAATCTAGCTGTTTAGATAAAGAGGCATAGGCCGCCTGTCTTTGCTTTTCCAAATCCCTTGTATAAAAATCCATTTTCTCGATCGACTCTTTCAATGGGGTCAGCGCGGTATGAAACTCTTTTTGCTTAGAAGAAAATTCTTCCTTGGACTGATTCTGGTACTGATCAAAAAAGGATTTAGCCAAATCCAAAAAGGAATGATTGTTTTTTTCCATCAAGTCATAGGACATCGCTTTTAGCGAAGTCTCCTGTTTTTTCTGCATCGATAAAAACAGAAAAAAAACTATAAATACTGCAAGAGCAATCGAGCCGATAAGAATGATCATTATTTATCCCTTTACTATTAGCTTTGGCGTAAGTTTAGCCACATTAGCGGCAAGGCCTGCTTTTTCGGCCGCTGCTGCAACATCATGCACATCTTTATAACAGTTGGGCATTTCCTCAGCTACAGTTTTAAAAGAAGAGGCTTTGATTTGAATATTGTTGTCATATAGATATTGTTTCAGGTCTTTTCGTCCCCATTCCTGCAGGGCCTGTTTACGGCTTTTTGCCCTTCCTGCACCATGACAGCAGCTCATCCATGTTTTCTTGTGCCCTTTTCCTACCATGATATAACTGGCCCTCTGCATATCTCCGGGAACGATCACCGGCTGACCGGTTTCTTGAAAATCTTCAGAGAGCTCTTTTGCATGCGGACCAAAGGCCCTTGTTGCGCCTTTGCGATGAACACATAGCTTTTTCTCTCTGCCATCGACCTCATGTGTTTCAAATTTTGCGATATTATGACAGACGTCATAGAGAGTGCGTATTTTTTCATGCGGGATATTCAAAACTTCCTTAAAAGCTTGGCGCACATAATGCAAAATATGCTGGCGGTTATTAAAGGCAAAATTGGCCGCCGCCGCCATTGCAGACAAGTATTGATTTCCTTCACTGCTGCGAATGGGCGCACATACAAGCTGGCGGTCGACCAGCCCTTTGGCAAAGCCCTTTTTTAGAAACTCATTCAACGTATCCTGACATACCTGATGACCGAACCCTCTCGATCCCGTATGGATAAGCACATAGGTCTGACCCTGAAAAAGTTTCCATTTTTGGGCTATGGGAGAAAACAGCTCCTCTACCTGCCCTATCTCGATAAAATGATTGCCCGACCCAACTGTTCCCATCTGGCTTTTTCCTCTTTCTTTGGCAAAAGAAGAAACTGCATGCATATCCGCTCCATCGATACAGCCGTAACTCTCAATGTGGGAAATATCTTCCTGCAAACCCATTCCATTTTCTATCGACCATTTGACTCCACGGAAAGCAATCTCTTTAAAATCTTTGTCCAAAAGACCTTCTCCCCTATGGCCATGGCCGACACCGGAGGGAACAAGCGCAAAAATTTTCGATAAAAGCTTTTCCTGCACATCTTTAGAAAAATCGGAAAACTTTTCCTCTAAAAGAGCCAGCCGAACGCCGCAGTTGATATCATATCCGACCCCTCCCGGACTGATAACCCCGCTCTCTACATCCATAGCGGCAACGCCCCCTATCGGAAAGCCATACCCCCAATGGATATCCGGCATAGCGATGCTATACGACTGTATCCCCTGCAAAGTTGCGACATTGCGCACCTGATCTAAAGCTTTATCGATATCCTGCAGGATTTTTTCTGAAGCGACTATTAAGCCGTCAACACGCATGTCCCCTTCTTTCGGCAAGAGAAACAGTCCCGGCTCAATTTCCTTCAGCTTAGACATCAACGATCATCTCCCAATGCAAAAGATCCCTTTCATCTTTTTCCACTTTTCCATGTAAGCTGACAGCCTTAAACGGACAAGACCTGTGGATATCCACCTGTCGGATAAGCTCATTGAGATTGATCATAACCTCTTCAATGGAAGAACAGTTTTTCTTCATATAAAAATCCAGCATATAGGAATATTCAAAAGCCAGTGCAATTTGCGCATTGGCAAAAATTTCCGTAAACGAAGCGCCATGGACTAAAAAGGCCAAATCGCCCGTATGATCGATCTCCTCAAAGGGAGGGTAAAAAGAACGGTTCCAAAGGCTTTTATACTGTGAATTTCCTAAACTCTCATACAAATGAAGACGGGTAAACATCATCGGCAGTTTACGAAAGGCCTTTTCCCAGCTCTGCGTATTTTTAGGATGTCTGCAGACGGTAACATGCGGAAGAAACTGCTTTGTGCCGTTCATTACCCAAAAACCGTTTTTGTTCAACATCTGCACTAAGGATTTCTGATATCCGGCCACTTCTTCTCCGTCCAGCCACTGGACATGGTAGGCAACGGCATGGGGCTGTTTTTCAGGAAGAAAGAGGCACTTGTCAAAATATCCTGTCTTTCCGACAAGAAAAGATGGCAGGCAAAGAGATTCTAATTTGGTCTCGAGCAAAGAAAAGTCGCTATCGCCTAAATAAGCTAACGTAATATGCCGCTGATCCATTGGAATGATCTTTCCCGGGAAATCTTTCTCGATCCATGTCGATTTAACATCGAACCCGAAGAAAAGACGTTTTTTCATATTTTCATCCCTTTTCAAATTCCATCTTGATAGAAAATGCCGGTTGAGCGCAAGATTTTTCTTTTTTTATATAATAATATGCCGATACAAACATCTTCCTGGGAAATCTATTCAGTCGCAGAAAAACGTTTTAGAGAAAATTTAAAGATCTTCTCTGTCCGCGAAAAAAATATTTTGCTACCAAGTAGCTAAAAGATATATTGGGCAGTTAGGCTTTTCTGCATTTATGCAAAGAAACCGATCTTTTCAGTTTTACTGGTGTGTAAAAATAGAACACCCTTCGCCCCAAGACAGCGAATACAAAGAGTATATTTATGAAATTGCGGAAATTGCCGGACAATATTTTCTAAAGTTTCTGATCGAAAAAAGCTCTCAGGTCATCTTGTGCCATCTAAGCTTAATTCATTTAATAGAAACTCCCTGCGCATATGAACTTTTTGAAGATTTATAAAATCTGGCAAAAAGACGAAAACTCTTTTTCTAATTTGAATTCAAGAAGTTCTCTATTCACAGGTTTTTTTGCTCTAGCCCCAAGGACTTCTTTTCGCGCTAAATTATAAGCTCTAACTTTTTCAATTTTCTCTAAAACTTTTGAAGAAAGTTCTGCCGGCTGTTTTTCTTGAGGAGGAATAATGACTCCTTTTTTAATCAGCAGCACCAACAATTCCAGATTACCATGATTCTTTACTTCTTCAAAAAGAGTTGGAGATAAAGAGCCATCTTCTCTTTGAAGAGAAAAATTTAAATCGATTTTTTGTGTTTCGACAAGATTTGCAAGTTCTTCTAAATCTCCTTCAGAAGCAACCTTCATCATTCCCTGATACTCAAGGTACCGTGGATCGGTTGGTTGAATTATTCTAAAGCCTACCATTATTAAACCCTTATTTATTATTTTTTATTAAAAAATAGGATTAATATTTTATCTGAGAACCTTATTTATTTCAATTCACGTAAAAAACAGTAAAATTTTTACTCGTCATCAGATTCCGGCTCAAAATCCTCCAATGTCTTGGACTTTCTTCCGGCTATTTTTCGAATAACTGTCAGCGTGATCGCCAGCAGGATATAGCCCCAAGAAATGATAGTAAGGACGAAAGGAAAATAATATAAAAATCCATAGAAGATAAAGACGGCAATAACTACCGTCAGCCAGACAAGATGAAAAGAAGCTACCCGAAAATGTAAAAATTTTAAACTGGGAAATTTCCAGCGGCTGACCATAAAATAACCTAATACCACCATCATTACCGATAAAATAATCGCCCTGGTCGCCCCGTCCATAGAGGCGATAAATTTAGGATATTGCGACAACAACAAAAGAGTAAGGGAAATAGCCGCTGCCGCTGCTGCCGGAATGGGAAGGCCGGTAAAATGTTTTTTCTGCTCATCCTTTTTTTCCGGATCTGCTTTGGCATTTTCCATCTGTACATTGAAACGGACCAGCCGAAGAACTCCGCATAAAGAATAGATCATCACTCCCGTAGCTGCCAGAAAGGATAAAATGGTGCCCTGCTGCAAAGATAAGCTTTTAAGTACTAAGACAGAAGGAGCTACACCGAAAGAAATCGCATCGGCCAAGGAATCGAAAGCCGTTCCGAAAGGAGATTCGGCATGCAAGGCCCTGGCGACAGCCCCGTCAACAAAGTCTGCAAAGGCAGCTAAAAGCAAGAATAAAGAAGATGTCATCATGACCTGAAAATATCCATTGCCGGGCTCTATCATATTGACTTTGAAGATAACAAAAAGACCGCAGGCCAAACCAAAAGCGGTGATCATATTCGGAATAAGATAGATCCTGCGCATGACGTATTTTCCACTCTTCTTAAATATAACTATATCACAACCGATCATAAGCGTTAATGAATTTTTTAAAAATCTACTCATTAAGCACTTAACTTTTAATAAAAAAAAATAAAAGCAAAATAATTAACCAATAATTAACTTTCTGTGTTAATAAATATTTTATTAATTGTATAATTCAATTATAAGGTGTAACCAAAGATATCTTGGAGGTTTTTATGGCAATTAAGAGAAAATCAAAAAAAGCTGCCCGAAAAACAAAAAAGACAGCTAAAAGAAAAGTTCATGGAAAAAAATGCAAATGCCGCAGCTGCAAATAAGGAGATTAACATGGCTTATAAATCAAAAAAAACAGCTCGTCGAAAAAGAGCTGTAAATAATACCGCAGGCCAATATACGAAAGCCGATGCGCAGGCGCAGTTGAACAAGTTTAACAAGATGGAGAAAAAACTTTTCCGCTCGATCAACAAGCTGGAAAAGGACATCCGCAAGCACGCCAACAATAAAATTATTTATAGAGATCATGCAGAAATTATGCTGACCTTAGGCGAGTGCAACTGGCTGGCCAAAGACTGGAAGTCCCATAGCCGTCATCGATGATAATTTCGTTGTGGCATAAAATTCCTATGTTTTCTAAAGTATTCATATTAAAGAAAATATAGGAATTTTTATGTCGCTTTTTGAAAAAGGTAATCAATATCGCAATTTCATTGTCACTAAAAACACCCCTTTAGAAGAAATCCAGGCCAATTTAATCGAACTCACCCACACGCCTTCCGGCGCCAGCGTGATGTATTTGGGCAATAATGATACAGAAAACCTTTTTTCTCTTTCTTTTAAGACCTATCCCGACTGTTCTAACGGAGCTCCTCATATTTTAGAGCATACCGTTTTATGCGGATCGAAAAAATTTCCGGTAAAAGATCCTTTTTTCTCTATGCTTAGAAGAAGCTTAAATACCTTTATGAACGCAATGACAGGCTCTGATTTCACCTGTTATCCCGCCAGTTCCCAGGTAGAAAAAGATTTTTACAATCTTTTAGATGTTTATATGGACGCTGTCTTCCATCCTCTTTTAAAGCCCCTGAGCTTTGCCCAGGAAGGCCATCGGCTGGAATTTGAAAAGCCCCAAGACCAAAGCAGCCTTCTTCTCTGCAAGGGCGTTGTTTATAACGAAATGAAAGGGGCCATGGCCTCTGCCGATGCCCGCCTATGGGAATCTATCGGCAAATACCTGATGCCGGACCTTCCCTATGCCCATAATTCGGGAGGCGAGCCTGAGGAAATTGCTAAAATGAGCTATGAAGACCTCGTTAACTTCCACAAGACCTTTTACCACCCCAGCCGCTGCCTTTTCTTCTTCTACGGCAACCTGCCTTTGGAAAAACATTTAGACTTTATCGAAGAGAAAGCTCTGCAGGAAATAGTTAAAATGGATCCCCTTCCGCCAATCCCAAAACAAAAGCGATTTGAAAAACCGGTCGAAAAAGAAATGTACTACCCTATCTCTGAAGCAGAATCTAATGGCAATACCACCATCTTGTCTTTCAGCTGGCTGACAGCCGCTCTATCTAAGCAGGAGGATGTATTGGGCCTGCAATTACTCGATAGTATATTGACCGACACTGATGCTTCTTTGCTAACTTATGCTCTTCTATCTTCCGGGCTCTGCAGCCAGGCCGAGAGTTATTTTGATACGGAAATGAGCGAAGTGCCGCTAACGGTCATCTGCAGGGGCTGTGAGAAAGAAAACAAAGACCGATTATTAAAAATCATCGAAACCACTTTGGAAAAAGTAATCAAAGAGGGCATCTCTTCGGAAATGATCGAATCTTCGCTTCATCAGATGGAGCTTGCAAGAAGTGAAATTACCCGCAACCAGTCCCCTTACGGACTTACCCTCTTTTTTAGAAGCGCTTTAGCCAAGCAGCACGGCTGCCAGCCTGAGAACAATCTTCTGATCCATTCTCTTTTCGCCTCTTTAAGGGAACGCTTAAAAAATCCAACTTACTTAACGGATCTTTTGAAAAAATACATTTTAAACAATTCTCACAGGCTAACGATCACCATGCTGGCCGATCCTTCTTTAGACAAAAAAGAATCGCAGGAAGAAAGAAAATGGCTCGACCTGATCTACGAAAAATTATCGGAAGAAGAAAAACAAAAGATCGTCGAAAACTATAATACGCTAGACCATTTCCAAACGCAGCAGGCCCAGCAGTCGCTTGAATGTCTGCCAAAAGTGCATGTACAGGATATTCCCCAGGAAGGAAAAGACTTTGCCCTAACAGAAGAAAAATGGAAAAATTTCACCCTGTATCACCATGACTGTTTTACCAATCAGGTGATTTATGTCGACCTGCTTTTTGATCTATGCGATCTTGGAAGCAATGATCTGGTTTTAGCATCGATGCTCTCTTCGATATTAACGGAAATGGGCACACAAGGCCGTTCCTATCAGGAAGTTTTACAAAGCATGCACGCCCATACAGGCGACATCAGCACTTATCTGACCCGCAACATCTCTTCTATCAATCCCAAATTATGCTCGCCTTCTTTCGGCATTAGGGGAAAAGCCTTATACCGAAATACCGATAAGCTTTTTTCCATGATCAAAGATTTTCTAACATCCTCTGATCTTTCGGACACAAAACGGATAAAAGAACTTCTCTTGCAGCAATTTACCTATCTGCAGCAGTCTTTGGTGCAGCATGCCGCCAGCTATGCCGTTTCCCTCTCCTATAGCGGCATGGACGTACCTTCGTATTTAGATTATCAGTGGCATGGCCTGGCGTACTATTATTATTTGCAGGATATCATGAAAGATATAGACAACAACCTTCCGAAAATTATAGAAAAACTAAATGCTTTAAAAGAAAAGATTCTCACTTTTAATAATCTGCATCTCGTCATCACCTGCGACAACAATCATTACCAATCTCTCAAAGAGAAAGATTTTTATCATCTCGACGAACTGCATGAAAAACCTTTTGACCGCTGGCTGGGAAGCTTTCCAATTCAGCCGATCTCTTCACTGGCAAAAACTATCCCCGCTCCTATTTCTTTCTCCAGCGTTGCCTATGATACCATCGGATACCATCATCCAAACGCTCCCTTTTTAATGGTCGCCTCTTCTTTATTTGAACATATTGTCCTTCATCCCCGTATCCGCGAACAAGGCGGAGCCTACGGCAGCGGCGCCCGTTATAATCCCGTCCAAGGGAAATTCCATTTCTTTACCTTTAGAGATCCGCATATCTATTCTTCGATCGACGCCATTTATGCCTCGCAGGCAGAAATCGCCAAAGGGCTCTTCAGCAATGAAGAGTTAGAAGAAGCAAAACTCAGTATTATCCAGGGAATTGACAGGCCTATCGGCCCTCAAAACCGTGCCAGTGTCGCCTATCACTGGATGCGAAGCGGCCTGAATAAAAAGGTTCGTCAAAAATTCAGAAAAAAGATCTTAGAAGCCACCAAAGAAGAGATACAAAAAGCGGTAGAAGAACACCTGCTTTCACTAAAAGGAAAAGAAATTATCGTCTCTTTTGCAGGAAAAGAGCTCGTAGAAAAAGAAAACAAGCTTTTAGCCAATGCAGGAAAACAAGAGCTTTCTATTTCTACTGTTTAACTTAGATTTAAAATCTAAACACTACAGGAGACACCTTTTCTTCTTCTGCCTTAAAATAATTTTTACAAAACAGGGCTGCACGATGCGGAGCAAATCCCTTACAGCTGAAAATATCGATATGGGCAGAATTGCTAAAATTAGCAAAATGAGCGGTTATGCTGGATGTTTCAATTAACTGCATAGCGGAAATTCCTGCAACTCTTGGCGTATCTCCAAAATCGACAACTATAGGCTCTCCATAAGCTTTCATGTCGATAAATTTGACAAGATCGATCATGAACTGTTTCACATATTTTGGATCTTTGATCAATTTGGGATCACATTCATATAAATCAATAGAAACATTCATGCCCCATGGATTTTCCTCTTTATAACGATCTAAAACTTCCTGGTCCAGTTTTGCCGATGATTTTGTTTCCTGAATAAAATCCGGTGTTTTTTTTGTAGCAGCAAAACCGCCGATCGTAAACCAACCAAGAAAAGCTAAAGTAAACAGCAGCCGTTTCATAAAAACCTCAAGTATGTTACGCCTTTTAATCAGATTAAAAGGATTTTTTTTAAAAAGAAAGCAAGGAATATTGCCATGTGATTTTTTCTTTTTTTAAAAAATGCGTATTGTACTCTTTTAATTAAGTTTTTATAATTGAAAAAAATCATGGAAAAAAAGGAGTCGGGATAATGACAAAAAATATACTTAATAGAATTGCTTTTTTCTTTCTGGTTTTTACCAGCATAGCTTTTGCCCAGTCCAAAGATACTGACGACCAAAAGGCCCTCACCCTATTAAAATCTATATCCAAAACCTATTCTGCGATTGCTAAAAAGGCGATCCCTTCGGTTGTATACATTCAATCGCATTATAATCAGGGAACCAATAATGCAATGTCACCGGAAGACTATGACAATCCCTTCGATTATTATAATGATGAATTTTTCCGTCGTTTTTTCGGCGGACCTGGACATAGACAGCGCCAACAGCAGCCTCCTCCCGAACAAATTACTTCCGGCAGCGGTTTTATTATCTCCAAAGACGGCCATATCATTACCAACTGCCATGTAGTAAAAGATGCTTCCAAGATTGTTGTAACCTTAAACAATAAGGAAGAATACGAAGCAACACTGATCGGCACAGACCCGCGCGCCGATATCGCTGTTATTAAAATCGATCAAAAAGACCAGCCCTTTTTAGATTTTGGCAATTCCGATGATCTGGAAATTGCTGAATGGGTGATGGCGATCGGCAGCCCCTTTTCTTTTCAATCTACCGTAACCCGAGGCATTGTCAGCGCCAAAGGAAGAAGCAACTTACAGATTAATGATTTGGAAGATTTTATCCAGACCGATGCTGTTATCAACCCTGGCAATTCCGGAGGCCCCCTTTTAAATCTGGATGGGCAAGTAATTGGTGTTAATGCAGCCATAGCATCCCGCAGCGGCGGATATATGGGCATCGGCTTTGCCATTCCCAGCAACATGGTCAAAAATATTGCAGAACAGATCATGCAAAATGGTACGGTCCAAAGAGGCTATATCGGCATTTCCCTACAGCCGGTAGACAAAGAAATGGCAGAAGCCTTGAATCTGGATAAAACAGAAGGTATTTTAATCTCGGAGGTCGTCAAAGATTCACCGGCCGAAAAAGCAGGTATTAAACAGGGCGATATTCTTTTAAGCTGTAATAATAAACCCATTAAGGATGCAGGACTTTTCCGCAACCAGATCGGGCTGATGGCCCCTGATGAAAAAGTAACTTTCGATGTACTTAGAGACGGTAAAAAACTATCGATCACTGTTGTCTTAGGCACCTATCCCGAACACAAGATGGAAGCGGCCAAACAGTCTTCCCAGCTTGGCATCGAAGTATCCGCTGTCAGCGAACTGCCTTCGGAAACGCTGCATAAGTTCGGATATAATGCAGACATGGAAAATGTGATTATCACAGCTATTAAAACACGTTCTTTAGCAGAAAGGGCAGGTCTTCGCCCGGGCATGCTGCTTCTGCAGGTCAATCAGCAGAAGATCAAAAACATGGAAGATTTTCATAATGCCATGAATGACATGAACAAGAAAAAGCATGTTCTATTGCTTGTACGTTTTCAGAATGTCACTCGTTTTATTACAATCAAATTGAAATAATCAATAGCATCCTTCATCGGCTTTTGTCGCTGAAGGATCTTATTTTTTAAAGAAGTGTAAAAAATTAGGATCGTTTTTTACCTGCTCAAATGCACCGTCTTTTAAAATAGTATCAAGATTTTGTTTTCCCATTTTCAGCGCTGTCTGCAGCCATCCTCCTGCCGGTTTTGCCTGTGACTGCAGGGCAAAGGCTTTGGCATTAGTCAGGGCGACATCTTCGGAAGGCGCCGTCTGAAAACACTGGGTGGAAAGCTCCGTTACAAGAGAATAATTCTGATGCTCAAAAGCGAGCTTATGTAAAAGACACAAAGCTTCCTCTGCCAAGTCTTCTTTTACCGAAAGCAAAAGCTCATAGGCCTCATCTTTCTGTCCTTTCTCATATTCGATTACGGCCAGATAATGGGTAGCTGCCGCATAGACCAGCCCATGATGGGTTTTCTCGCGTACCGATTTAAATATTTCTTCTGCCTGAGCAGCATTGCCGGACAAGTAGGCTTTTTCTCCTTCCTGCAATTTTTGCGCATGGTCCTGCACGCGGTCTTCTTTAGATAAATGCTTAGACTTTCGAAAAGCATCGAAGCTCTGAAAGGCAAATAAAAAGAAAATGGCGCCGATTAAAAATCTTCCCATTAAAAGAAAGAACATGCTGATAGCTAAAGCGATGAGCATACCGATAAACAGGGCCATCTTAAATCCCCTTACGCCGAAAATCCCCTCTAAGGCTATTCGCAGAAGCTGTCCTCCGTCTAACGGCAGAACGGGAATCAAATTAACTATAGTCCAAAAGAGATTGATCATTTGAAAAACACTTATGGTATAGATGATCAGCGGATGAGTAAATAACTGCAGATACAAAAGGCCCGTAGCAATACCGAACAAAAGCAGGCCAAAAAGAGGTCCGTTTAATGTAATTAAAAACTGTTTGGAGAATTTTACGTCCTTGATCTCATAAGAGGTCACTCCGCCGAGGGCAATCAGCTGAATTTGCGGATTGAGACCGAATAATTTTGCTGTTATCGCATGCCCGAGCTCATGAACAAGCACAGACACAACAATGACAACCATCCAGATAAGCATCCCCGCAAAACTCTGTGCTCCCATCCATCCGATCAAAGCCGCTACCAGCCAGAAAAACGGATGTATCCTAATAGGTATGCCTCTCATGTATATTTCTCCATTTTCTTCTAAATCCCTTTATGTGATAGTATAGGATTTCAAGCAACCTAAAATCAAAGAGATTATGTTTAGTTTTTTCAAAAGAAAAAAGGGTAAAAAGAAATTTCGATTTTCATTGGGAAAAAGGCTCAAAGAATTATTTTCAAAAAAAGACACTTTCCCTTACGAAGAGATAGAAAAACTTTTTTATGAGGCCGATCTTGGTGTAGAGCTGTCGGTTTCCTTAACGGAAAAACTGCAGTCTCTTTTTAAAAAAAATCCTAATACTCCTATTGAAGAGATCATCGATGCAGCTAAAGAAGAACTTCTTGAAAGACTAAAAAAAATTGAAATACCAAAGGAAGATTTTGCAAAAATTCCTCATGTCATACTCATAGTCGGTGTCAATGGAAGCGGGAAAACAACAAGCCTTGCCAAACTTGCCAATTACTACAAGCTGCAAAACAAAAAGGTGTTGATCGCCGCTGCCGATACTTTCCGTGCAGCAGCTATCGAACAGTTAGACACATGGGCCCAATCGATAGGCATCGACATTGTGCGCGCCAAGCATAACAGCGACCCTTCCGCAATTGTATTTGACGCTTTAGAGGCTGCCAAAGCAAGGAATATCGATATCGTTTTGATTGATACGGCAGGAAGGCTGCATACAAAAACCGATCTGATGCAGGAACTGGAAAAAATTAAACGCGTCTGTCATAAAAAAGTGGAAAACGCCCCCCATGAAACTTTTCTGGTATTAGATGCAACCACAGGGCAAAATGCAATCGATCAGGCAAAAATCTTCCACCAGTTTACCCCGATTAGCGGTATTATTCTAACCAAGCTCGACGGTACGGCAAAGGGAGGGATAGCCATCTCCATCCAAAAAGAGCTGAATGTACCTGTATTATGGGTAGCTACGGGAGAAACAATTGAAGATTTAGAACCTTTCGATGCCAAACAGTTTATAGATGATCTTTTAGCATCAAACTAACCGGTTTTATTTAACAGCGCGTAATTGCTCAAGATATGTTACAGGTGCAAGACCAATTAGCTGTTCAAACAAGTTGCCTGGGTTCCTGTCCGGATTACAGCAACCTAATACAACTGACAATCTACGCTTCTCAGGAGTTAAAGCTTCCTCAACGCTAGGAGATACAGCTTCTATTCCATTCAATCTTTTTAATTCCTCAAGATACGTTGCACTCTTCATGCCCATTAGCTGTTCAACTAAATCACCTGCATATTTTTCTTCAGCTTTTTTGGGATTAAAATAATCTAACACAACCGATATTCTGCGATCAGGGCTCAATCCTGTTAAAGCTTCCTCAACACTAGGAGATAAATATTCACCTACGATGCTTATAATCCTTTTCCTAAGCCTTTGAACATTTACCTCTCGAATCCAACTAAAATCGCTAACGGATTGAGGAGATAAATTTGCTGAACCAACTGCCGCCATAATGACCTCTTAATTTTTATTATAAATACACTAATATTTTAATGTTTATTACTAATAATAGTCAATTAAGGTGTTGATTTTATATTTCGAAAAAAAATAACATTCGGACAATTTTCTATCATATCCATGATATTTCACAGCTTTTTTTGAAAAAATTAATTCTTTAGCGTTATTCTTCTTTTACAAAAAGCTGATAAAAAAACCTTCTTGTTTTCTTCCTTATTTTTTCTATATAGTAAGAAATAAACCATTTTATAAAGATGACAAAAAACGCTTATCGAAAACTTTTGAAAGACACTCTTTTGTTTTTAAAAAGAAATGAGCATTTATCAACTTATGCCGATGTGCAAACAGCTTCTTTTTTTTCTTCCCAGCTACAACAAGATCTTCCAAGAAAAAAAGAAGAGAAAGTCATTACATTAAAAACGGTTTCTTCCGCTTCCTATTACGAAAAGCCAAACAAGATCTACAAAAAACCAAAAACGGTTTCTTCTTTAAAACAAAAAGAAATTGTTCCAATAACGTTTGAAGAGGAAAAGAAAAAACCAACGCTAAAACTCGAGCCGATTACCAAAACGGCCGTTTATCCTGACAATATCCAAACGCTTCTGCAAGCAGTCGCTCCGCAAATTTCATATGTTGAGGAAGTTCCTAACGATAAAAAGGCCAAAGAAATAGCCCAGAGCTGGAAATACCAGTCTAAAACCGCTCCTATCAGCATATTGACCTTTTCGTTAAATATCTTTTCAAAAGGATTTGTTAAACAGCTGCAAAAAGCGCTCCAAACCCTGTATATACCTTCTTCAATTATCGACGGCATGGACATAGAAAAAAACGATTACTGGAACCGATTTTTATCCACTCCTTCTATTGAACTGATCATCATGCAGGACAAAGACCTTAAAAACTCGCCCAACCTTCTCTGCCATATTAAGGAAGTGCCGAACAAATCGGAAAAATTTTTACATAACATCCCTCTTTTTTTACTTCCCGATCTTTCTTTGTACGAGAAAAATTTTCATTTAAAAAGAAATCTCTATAAAGCGCTTAAGCACAAACTGACCAGGTTAAAAAGCTGCGATGAGTAAACAATATGCGTCAGTTATCTTAGATGCGGCTATTGAAAAACCGCTCGATTACGAGATCCCCTCTTCTTTATCTGCTTCCATACAGCCGGGCTCCATTGTAGAAGTGCCCCTGAGGGGCAAACCTAAAAAAGGCTATGTGTTGGAGATCAAAGACTCTTCATATACCGATCATATTCTATCGATCATCAGTTTATCGGAACACACCCATCTACCGAAAGAGCTCTTAACTCTTGCCTTATGGATGAGCCGGTATTACGCCTGTTCCTTGTCTAAAGTTGTCAAACATATGGTCCCTACTGCTGTTAGAGAAGAGATTCAGCCGCAGTCTTCTATATTTTTACAGTCTAAAAAAACAAAAAAAGAACTTCTGGTATTAATAGCCGCCCTGCAAAAAAAATATCCAGCCCAGGCTCTTGCCTTAACTTTTTTCCTTAAAATCAAAAAAGGAATTTTTCTGCAGTCTCTTGTAGAGCAGGCAAAAATTTCAAGAGCACCTCTTGATAAACTGATTGAAAAAAATATCCTGCAGGCCAAAAAGATCATTACCGACGAGACCCATCTTTTAGAAAATTCCCATTACTTTAAAACCAGGCCGAAAAAACTCTCCGATGAACAGCAAAAGGCCCTCAATACCATTCTTACCTCTATTGAAAACCAACAGTTTGACGTCCACCTTCTTTTCGGAGTCACAGGAAGCGGAAAAACAGAAGTCTATATGCAGGCGATTGAAAAAGTGATACAAAATGGGCAGAGTGTGATCATGTTGGTCCCTGAAATCGCGCTTACTCCCCAAACGATCGAACGTTTTCGCTCCCGATTTTCCAATAACATCGCGATCATGCATCATAAAAAAAGTCAGGGAGAACGTTTTCATTTTTGGACAAAGCTGCTTAATGGGGAAACCCCCAGTGTCATCGGCGCCCGTTCGGCCGTATTCAGCCCGATGAAAAATCTGGGGCTGATCATCATCGATGAAGAACATGATAGTTCCTACAAGCAGACAGAAGAAATGCCTACCTATCATGCCCGCAATGTCGCTATCAAACGCGCGCAGATAGCCGCCTGCCCTATTATTCTCGGCAGCGCCACACCTTCTATCGAATCTTTTTATAATGCAAACAGCAAAAAATATATTCTTTCCTCTCTGCTTACCCGTCCGACATCAGCAACTCTACCGGACATTCATATTGTCGACATGAAGCAAGAGCTAAACAAACAAAAAGGCTTTACCCATTTTTCCGAACTTCTTTTAGAGAAAATTAAAGACCGCCATGAAAAAGGCGAACAAGTTCTTTTATTTTTAAACCGCCGAGGCTATCACCATCTGCTTTTTTGCAAAAACTGCTCACATGTTATTAAATGCCCGCATTGCGATGTCTCCTTAACCTTTCATAAAGAAAAGAATATCTTATTGTGCCATGTGTGCCTTCATAAAATAATGCCACCGAGAACATGTCCCGAATGCAAAAAACAGGATTTTATGCAGTACAGGGGCTATGGCACAGAACATGTAGAAAGACAGATTAAAGCCATTTTCCCACAGATACGGACCCTTCGAATAGACAAAGACACCACCCAGAAAAAACATAGCCATGAGGTATTGTTCAAAGAATTTTCCGCCGGCAAGGCCGATGTGCTGATCGGCACGCAGATGATTGTCAAAGGGCTGCATTTCCCTTCTGTTTCGCTAGTCGGCGTCCTGCATGCCGACCAGGCTTTGAATATCCCTGATTTCCGTTCCTCTGAATATGTCTTTCAGCTTTTAACACAAGTTGCAGGAAGATCGGGAAGAAGTTTCATCAAAGGCGAGGTGATCATCCAAACTTTTTTAAAAGAGCACCCGATTATTCAAATGGCCAAAGTCCAGGACTATCAGGCCTTTTACACAAAACAGCTCCATGAAAGAGAGCTTTTTATGTATCCTCCTTTTAATCATTTGATCAAGGTCCTCTTCTCTTCCGACAATGAGGAAAAAACCTTTTTTTTTGCTGAAACTTTCCGAAAGGAGCTCATTAAAAAGCTCTCTTCCAAAGAACAGATCTTTCCTGTCATCGCTTCCGGAAGAAAAAAAACAAAAGACCACTTCCATTTTTTCTTTTTGGTAAAGGGCAATACCATCTTAACGATGACAAAGCAGATCCAAAAGGTCCAAAAAGAGATTAAAAGCTCAAAAATAAAAATTTTAATCGATGTTGATCCCACATCGACATTTTTTTGAAATGATCCTTTCCGATAAAAACTAACCCTTTTATACTTATCACTAAATCACCGATTGGTAATGTATGAGTCATAATCCTGAATATTTGCAGTTTGAAGAGTATCAGAACCGCCTTAAAAAGCTGCAGGAGATCAAAGATCTTCACATAAACCCTTTCCCCTATCGCTATGATATTTCCCATACGATAAAAGAGTTAAAAGAGAAAAAAGAGCAGCTGAAAATTGAAGATTTTGAAAAGGCAAAAGAGGGAGAGGCAGAAGAGGTCGCAGTCGCCGGCAGAATGGTGCTTTTCCGCCCCATGGGGAAAAATGCTTTTGGGCAGATTCAGGATGAAAACGGACGCCTGCAGTTCATGTGCAATAGGGATATTACCCAGGTGGAAGGGTATATGCCCTCGCCTGAGCTGAGCAACATCAAATTTATCGAAAAGAAAATTGATTTGGGCGACATTATCGGCATTAAAGGCCATCTGTTTTACACCCAAAAAGGAGAACTGACCGTATTTGTCAAATCCTTTACCTTATTAAGCAAGTCCCTGCTGCCGCTTCCTGATAAACATTCCGGCCTTGCCAATATTGAAATGCGCTATCGCAAACGCTGGGTGGACATGATCGCCAATAGCGAGGTCATTAACACCTTTCAGATTCGCAGCCGGATTATCCGCTCTATTCGCTCCTATATGGAAAATGCAGGCTTTTTAGAGGTCGAAACCCCTGTTTTACAAACGATTTACGGCGGCGCTAACGCGAAACCTTTTGAAACCCACCTTCAAGCCCTGCACCAGGACATGTTTTTACGTATTTCTTTAGAAATTCCTCTAAAAAAACTGCTTGTAGGAGGATTGAACAGGGTTTTTGAAATTGGAAAAGTGTTTAGGAACGAAGGGATCGACCGTACGCATAACCCTGAATTCACCGAACTGGAGGCCTATGCCGCTTATTGGGACTATCATCAGCTGATGAGCTTTGTTGAAAAGCTATATGAAAATATCGCCCTAGAGGTCTTTGGCGATACAAAAATTCCATTTGTCCGTGAAGATGGAGCAGAAACGATTATTCTCGACTTCAAATCTCCATGGAAACGCATTTCCATGAAAGACAGTATTAAAGAATATGCCAATATCGATATCGATACGCTCTCCAATGAAGAGATGAAAAAACATCTGTTAGAGAAAACAAAACTCGATCCGAAAATCATTAAAAAAGCTACCCGAGGCAATCTGATCGCGCTATTTTTTGAAGAATTTGCCGAGCATCATTTGATCCAGCCCCATCACATTACCGATCATCCAATCGAAACAACACCTTTATGCAAGGTTTTACGCAATAAACAGTCGACAGAAGAAATATTGGTCGAACGTTTTGAAAGCTTTGTTTTAGGAAAAGAGATCGTCAACGCCTATAGCGAACTTAATGACCCGATCGTGCAGCGCAAGCTTTTTGAAAAACAGGTGGAAAACAGAAAAGAGGGCGATGAAGAAGCCCATCCTCTTGATGAA
>CAZULH010000009.1:0-17853 GCA_964621105.1 uncultured bacterium | reverse complement strand
AGCGGAAGAAGTTTTTGCCATCTGCATGAGAGAAAGAATAGATTCCTGCATACGGGCGCCCCCCGATGCAGAGACAATCACCAAAGGCAGACCGTTCTCATAGGCATATTCAACTAAAAGGGTAATTTTTTCTCCTACGACAGATCCCATCGAGCCGCCTAAGAAAGAAAAGTCCATAATACCTAACGCGACGGGGATTTCATGCATTTTACAGATACCCACTGTAACCGCATCAGTGTGTTGGGTTTTTTTCTGAGCTCTCTGCAAGCGGTCTTTATAGGGAATTTCATCAACAAAATTCAAAGGGTCAGTAGGTTGAATTTCTACAAACATCTCTTTAAACGTATCGGTATCAGTTAAAAGCTGGAGTCGCTGTTTGGTTGTCAGCCGATAATGATAATTGCACTTAGGGCAACAGTTCATCTGCTGTTCGATCTCATTAGCATGGATCAGCTCTTCACAGCCGGAACATTTGATCCAGCCGCTATAACCGTCTTTTTTTACTGTTTTTACCTTGATCTTGGGTTTATTCTTTGAAAACAGCCCCATATATCCTCAATGTAAATTTTATTCCGATCATTATACACTATTTGGTATTTCTTAAGTAGTATGGTTAAAATTAAAATATACTAATTAACCCCTAAATAATTGACTTATGCATCATTAGCTATCAAATTAAAATTATTTCTTTACATTAGCATGCCGTTTAGAGATCTCTTCCCAATTAAAAATCCCAAATAATGCTTCTATAAAGTCCTTACGCTTATTCTGATAGTCCAAATAATAGGCATGCTCCCAGACATCAACGATCAAAATAGGTGTAAGCCCTTTACCTTTAATGGTATAGTGATTTTGTGTCGTCACTATCATCAAGGCATCCTTTTCTTTATCATACCCCAACCATGCCCAGCCCGATCCCTGCACGGCAGCCGCTTTGGCAACAAACTCTTCTTTAAAGGCCTCAAAAGAAGAAAAATCCTTCTCTATCGCCTGCAAAAGAGGAGCAGAAGGCCGTCCGCTTTTAGAGACAGGGGCCAGCGTTTCCCAAAACAGGCTATGATTGACGTGTCCGCCTCCATTAAACGAGATCTTTCCTTCTAAAGAGAGCATTTTTTCCATGTCGTTTTTCAATTCTGCCTGATGATACTCATCTAAGGCCTTATTTAGATTGTCCACATAAGCCTGATGGTGTTTGGTATGATGAAGTTTTAGCGTTTTTTCTGATATGATTGGCTCTAAAGCGTTATACTCATACGGCAGCTTTGGAAGCTGATAACTTGTTTTTTCCATATCCATATCCCTTAAATGATAAGTTCTTCTATCGCTTCTTCGACTAAAGAAACAGGTTTGATTTCCATACCTTGCCAAAAGGATTTATCGATGGATTTTTTATTCGCTTCCGGCAAAATGACTTTGTTAAAGCCCATGTTTTTAGCTTCCTTCAGTCTGCTTTCTATCCGCGACACTCCCCTTACCTCTCCTGCTAAGCCGACCTCTCCGATCACGACTGTCTGCGGCTCGATAATATGATTGGAAAAAGAAGAAGCCAAGGCAATAACAACACCTAAATCGATAGCGGGCTCCGTTATCCGCATCCCTCCGGCAATCGAAACAAATACATCATAGCGAAACAGCTGATAGCCCACCCTTTTTTCTAATACGGCCAATAAAAGCGCCAAGCGGTTCGTATCCAATCCTGCACACTTCCTGGAAGGCGCAGAAAAAACGGAAGTTGTCACTAATGCCTGAATTTCAATTAAAATGGACCTAACACCTTCCACCGTCGGAACAATCACCGAACCGGATACTTCTTTGACTTTTTCTTTTAAAAATAAAAGCGATGGATTTTTAATTTCACTAAGACCTTCTGCATTCATTTGAAAAAGGGCGATATCGTCGGTCGGGCCAAAACGGTTTTTCACAGAACGAAGAAGCCGAAATCCCTGCTTTTTATCCCCTTCAAAGTCCAAAACCGTATCGACAAGATGCTCTAAAACTTTCGGACCTGCCAATTCCCCTGATTTCGTTACGTGCCCGATAAGAAAAGTGGTGATATTCCTGCCTTTGGCAATATGCAAAAATTCCGAAGTAATTTCCCTTACCTGCACTACAGATCCGGGAGCGGAAGGAAAATCTGCTTTGTAAATAATCTGTACCGAATCGACAACAATGATATCTGGATTTAACTGATCGATCTGCATTTGAATGGAAGAAAAAAGTGTTTCATTAAACAGATATAAATTTTCCTGATCCGCCTGCAGCCTTTGGGCCCGCAAAGTCGTCTGCTCTACTGATTCTTCCCCGCAGACATATAGAACTTTCAGTCCCATTTTTGAATAGTTGGAAGCAATCTGCAGCATAAGGGTTGATTTGCCAACGCCGGGATCTCCGCCGATTAACGTTAAGGACCCGATCACAGCCCCTCCTCCCAAAAGACGGTCGAACTCTTTCATGGAAGTTTGGATTCTTCGCTGATCTTTGAGGATAACGTCTTTTAATTTGACAGGCTTAGAAACAGATGTCTGACGAGAGCTATAGCGGATATCTTTCTGCTCAACGATCAGCTGCTCAACAAAAGAGTTCCAGTCACTGCATTGCGAACAGCTGCCTGTCCATTTCGGCTGCGTATGCCCGCAAGAGGTACACTCCCACAAAACTTTTTGTTTGCTCATTGTTTTTCCTTTATCTGTTCTAGTGCACTTTTAGCAGCTGCCTGCTCGGCATCTTTTTTTGAAGAGCCGCAGCCTTCTCCTAAAATATTTTCCTCAACATATGCACAGACGGTAAAAACCTTTTCATGGTCAGGGCCTTCTTCTTTTATGCAACGGTAACTGGGTGTTTTTTTTAATTTTTTCTGTGTATAGTCCTGCAGTTCCGCCTTATAATTTCTTAGCGGATGTTCGATCATGTTATCTAAATCTTTTGCAAAATTCTTTTCAATAAACCCTTCGACTTTTTTCAGTCCCCCGTCGAGATAGATCGCACCGATAACCGCTTCGAAAACATCCGATAAAATAGATTCCTTGCCCCTGGGGGCCATTTTTTCTCCTTTTCCCAAAAGAATATAATCATCGAGCGCAAGCTTCTTTAAAAACTGGAAACAGCTTTGCGCATCGACCAAATAGGCTTTTAAAAAAGAAAGTTTTCCCTCAGGATACTCGGGATATTTCTGATAAAGGTAATTAGCGATCACCAGTCCTAAAACAGAATCGCCTAAAAATTCCAGCCTTTCATTATGTTCAGCTATCAGGTCCCTGTTCTCATTAACAAAGGACCGATGTACTAATGCTAAAACCAAAAGGTCCCTATCCTTGAAACGATAATGAATGTTCTTTTCAATTTCAGAAAGATGGCTTTTTAATTCACTAAGAGGATTGTCCATTGTTGAAAAACATCCGCATTTTTTATGATCTTTCTTAAACATGGCAAAATTTATGGTAAAAATCAATTCTCATTATTTTTCTCTCTCTTCAGGATATCTTTTTGCGGAAATCGAAAAAAGGGTGCAAGCCCATCGACAAAAGAACCCGCAAAAAGACCCTGTCAACCTCGGCATAGGCGATGTTTCTCTTCCCTTAGCCCCGTCTATTGCAAAGGCGCTGGCTGCCGCTGCGGAGGAATTAACCCAAGAAAAAACCCATCGCGGATATGGCCCTGCGGAAGGCTATGCTTTTTTAAAAGAAGCTGTATTTGAGCATGAATATAAAAAGTTAAAAATATCTTCCGATGAAATTTTTATCGGCGCGGGAACAAAAAATGATATCGCCCATTTTCAGGAACTGTTCTCTTCTGATGTCCGCATTGCTATCTGCGACCCTACTTACCCTGTATATCGAGACTCCAATATTTTAGCAGGACGAGAACACAATATTGAATACCTTCCCTGCATGGAAGACCTTCAGTTCCTTCCCTCTTTTCCTAAACAGCACTGCGATATCATTTATCTTTGCTCTCCCAATAATCCAACAGGCATCGCATATCCGAAAGCCTACTTAAAAAAATGGATCGATTATGCACTAGAACATAACGCTCTTATTCTTTTTGACGGAGCTTATGAAGCCTTTATTCAATCTAAAGATACTGTTCATTCGATCTATGAAATTGAAGAAGCTAAAAAAGTAGCCGTTGAATTTCGCTCTTTTTCAAAAATGGCAGGATTCACCTCCCTTCGCTGCTCTTATACCATTGTGCCAAAAGAGCTTCTTTTGCCCCTTCATCCCCTCTGGACGCGTTATTCCCATACCAAGTTTGGCGCAGTAGCCTACCCCATTCAAAAGGCAGCACAGGCCGTTTATTCTTCTCAGGGCCAACAAGAAATACAAAAACAGATAGACTCCTATATGTCCAATACAAAAAAACTAAAAAACCTGATGGAAGAACAACACATACAAGTATACGGAGGAACAGACTGTCCGTATCTGTGGTGTAAAACTCCCAATCATCTGGGCTCATGGGAATTTTTCGATTATTTTTTAAAGCAAATGAACGCCATATGCATACCGGGAGAAGGCTTCGGTAAATCAGGAGAAGGGTTTTTTCGCCTTTCCGGTTTTTGCAAGCCTGCTGTACTTGATAATTTTGCAGATGCCCTAAGCAGGGCCGGCCTGACTTTCTAATACTAATGGTGTTTGGCTTGCCATTTGATACATTTTCTCAACATCCGCAGGCTGCATTTTTTCTTTCATTTCAGAAAGAGTACTAATTTTTCTGTCTCTAAGAAATGGAAAAAGAGTTTCACGAGCAAGTTCTATAGTCAAAGTAGATTGAATTCTGACTGTTTTTACTTCTTTATGCATCTCTTTAAATAACTCTTGAATCAGCGTAACCAATTTTTGATAATCCTGCGTGTTTGCAATATCCATACCAGGAAAAGATCTTTCTCTTACTACCCTTCCTCCTTTTCCTCTAAATATCACGTCGATTCTTTTTTCAATTAACACCAGTTGCGCCGAAGGAAGGTCCTTCTCTATCCCAATCAATCGACGGCAAGTTCTTTTCGTTGCAGCAACCATATGAGAAAGGAAATTATTCGGCTGATTGCCATACCATTCTTCATATATCTCCAGCAAATTAGCCAAACGATTAACGCCCAACGTTCTTATTTCCTCTCCTATACCTGTTATATCTTCATCTGTTAAATAAGGAAGCTTAACTTTTTTAAATTCCCTCTCTTCCATCTGCAATTTTTTGAAAATCTTTGGAGCTCTTCGTCTAAAAACCTGTGAAACAATTTCTTCTCCATATGATTTTTCCTTGTCAGCATAAAATGCTTTCCAAGCCTTGGCATGATCATGATTATAGCTTCTTCTAGTAAAACAACCGCTTTCTTGTTTACTCAAGTCCACTATTTGATAAAAAGTAACGGGAGCGCTATTACAACAAATACATGTTGTGACGTTTCTTGTAATTTTCTCCAAACAATTCACTGATAGAGGTATTGCCGGAATATTGCCAGCGATTGCCATAAAAACCCTCTTATATAAAAAAAAATTTGAATTACCTTACCGATTCTCTAGATTAGAAAAAAGATTTTTTTTATTACTCCAAACAGACTTTTTTCTCTTAACCAGCCACTTGTGTAGAAAAAAAATAATGATGAAATAGCCCTGTTATTACTAAACAATGGCGCTGACCTTGAAGATAAAAACAACTACGACATGAGAATGATTGAAGTTGCCGTATATTATAAAAACGAAGTTATTGCAAATATGTGCGTTGAACATAACTTTTATAATGCGAAAGAACTACTAGAACAGACTTCTCTTTAAAAAAGCCTTTGGATAACACCGCTCTGAATAGCCAACTGCTGAAAAAACAACACTAGCTATAGGAAAAATTATAAAATAGTACAGGAGATTTTTTTTGGTTTTGCAATTTCATCAAAGGCAGCAATCATTTTTGCAGCCATCAGTTTTATTATTTTTTGTGATAATAGACTGTCTTTATTTTCTGTAATTTTTAACTTTTTTTTACTAGACAAATGTAATTGTTGTATTGGAAAGATTCTATCAATTATTCTATTTATTTGCTGTATTGCTAATGCAAGAGAATCATTAGCTTGATATACATCATAAACAAACTTTGCAATATCGTTGTAATGTATAGATGATTTATATGATTGCAATAATTCATCATCAGAGAATGTTACTGAAGGATCTTTAGGAATTTTTTTATCTTTTTTATTTTTCAGTGATCTTACAACTGCAAATAAATCCTTATTGATCAAGACTTCTGTTATGTTTTGTATCAAAGACTTCTCTTCTGATGAATAAGGATTTTCATACGCTTTGGTTGCAATAAATTCAGAATAAATTTCCTTGAATTTTCTTTGAACCCAGCCATTTTTATCTCCTACAGTTCGAAAAAGGAATTCATTCTCATCAGCTATTTTCATGATTCTAAAAACAACTGAACTTAAATCAAGAGCTCCCAAATCCTTTAAATTCTGAGACTTGCAATTCTTAAGTAAAGCTTCTGTTATTTCACTTGAAGTAAACGCTCCTTGTATAAGCATAGAAAAAGGAGAAAGAGAAAGCTGAGGAGAAACTTTTGGCATAATTATTTTAACTATTTTTTATGTTTTTTAAATTATTAAATATTAATTTTAAACAAAAAGATATTATAAATCAATTTATTTAAACAGAAGGTTATTGTTTAATTAAAAAAATACTTTCCTTGCAAAAAAAACGTATCGTCCTTATTATTAATAGTTTATTTTTAAAACGAAGCTTTTTTTTAACAAATTTTATCGACAATCTTTTCCACGGTAAAGCCCAAGGCCTTTTTAATTCGATCCATTGGCGCAGACATGCCGAAGCGATCAACGCAAACAACGTCTCCATTATCTCCAACATAACGATGCCACCCAAAAGAAGACGCCGCTTCTATGGCTATCTTTTTTCCTTTTTGAGAAAAGAGAAGGTCTTGTTTGTATGTATCCGATTGTTTCTCAAACAAAAACCAGCATGGAAAAGAAATCACCCTTACATCTTTTCCCTTCGCTTCCAGCTCTTTGGCGGTTTCCAGAGCTAAAGAGAGCTCAGAACCTGTCGCCATAAGAATGACGTCGGCATTATTTTTTTCTTTTTTTACAATATAAGCGCCTTTTTTCATCCCTTCTTCATAGCTTTTTTTAGTCTCTAGATGTTCAGCAAGAGCCTGCCGAGATAAAATTAGGGCGGTCGGCCCTATATGTCTAAAAGCTGCTATCCAGGCCATTTTTACTTCATTGCCATCAGCCGGTCTTATTACCTGCATATTCGGCATGGCGCGAAGCGCGGCTAACTGCTCAATCGGCTGATGGGTAGGCCCGTCTTCTCCTAAAAAAACCGAATCATGCGTTAATTGGTAAACGACCTGCAAAGAGCTCAAAGCAGCCAGCCTCATAGGATTTCTCATATAGTCGGAAAAGACTAAAAAGGTGCCGCAAAAAGGAAGGATCATCTGACTTAAGGCCAAACCATTGGAAATAGTCGCCATGGCAAATTCACGCACACCATATTTAATATTCCTTCCTTCAAAATCAGAGGAAGAAATCGTGGCATAAGCATCAAGTTTTGCCTGATCGGAAGAGGATAGGTCTGCTGACCCTCCATATAAAAAAGGCAAATCTTTTGCCAAAAGCTGCATGACCTGATGCGAAGCCCCTCTTCCGGCGATCGGAGTTTTTATCGATAAATCCTCTAACTGTTTTCCCAAATTTTCCGGCAGCTCTTTTGTCTGCATTTTTGCAAATTCTTCAGCAAGATCGGGATATTTTTTTTGCCATTGTTTAAAAAGGGACAGCCATTTTTCATATTCTGTTTTTTGTTTTTCCAATCGCTTTTTGAAAAATTCATAAACACGCGGTTCAATATAAAAAGGCTTTTCCGACAACCCTAAAGCTCTTTTTGTTTCAATCGATTCTTCTTTTCCTAAGGGAGATCCATGTACTTTGTGCGTACCCGCCTTATGAGGAGATCCTTTGCCGATCTGCGTATGCGCAATGATAAAAACAGGTTTTGTCTGATTTTCTTCAATTAGACGAAACGTTTTCTCTATTTCTTTTATATTATGGCCGTCCATTTCAAATACGTCCCAGCCATAGGCCTCAAAGCGTTTTTTGGTATTGTCAGAATACGATTCATCCAATCTTCCGTCTAAGGTGATATTATTGTTGTCGTAAATAACAACAAGGTTGTCCAACTTCCAGTGACCGGCCAATGAAGCCGCTTCCGACCCTCCTCCTTCCATCATACATCCATCTGAAGCTAAACAATAAATCTTGTTGGAAAAAATGGAAAAATCGGGACGGTTGAATTTTGTTTTCAGAATCTTCATAGCCAGGGCCATGCCCGTCGCATTACCGATCCCTTGCCCTAAAGGGCCAGTTGTCGCTTCTACGCCGGGAGCAACCCCATATTCGGGATGGCCCGGAGTTTTGGAATCAAGCTGACGAAAATTTTTTATCTCTTCGATAGAAAGATCGAATCCCGCCAAATGCAGACAGGAATATAACAGCATAGAACCATGTCCTGCCGATAAAACAAAACGGTCCCTGTTGAGCCATTCGGGATCCCGTGGATAATGATTGAGAACATGTCCATAAAGATAGGAACCAATTTCCGCGCAGCCTAAAGGAAGCCCCGGGTGGCCTGAATTCGCTTTTTCTATCGCATCGATTGTAAGCTGACGAATAGCACCGGCAATACCGTAATAAGCATTTGCATCTTCCATCTTGACCACCCGATTTTTTACTGCAATTATTAAATATCGATCAATTGATCTCTATTTCTTTTTTCCTAATCTATATCTGTTATAGAAGATGCGCCGTTACGACGAAAAGACGTCATAGATGCAGTAATACCTGCAAGAACCAAGCGCCGAGAACCAGGACTTCCCAACAATCGCACAGGCACAAATCTTTCCGTTTGTGATGTTCCCTGCTCAACATCCCCAAGAACTATTCTATCTAAAGCTTCAGGTCTCTGATCACGCTCTTCTTCCTCTTCAGACTCTGTACTCTCCGCCCCCTCTTCTTCAGACATTGCCCCAACCTCATCTTCTACTCGCATAGAAGGAGCCTCTTTCTCGCCAACAGCCGCCTCTGCCGGCGTCACCACAAACGCCTCTCCAACTCTACAATCCCTTGCTTCTACAAACCTTGAAAGCCCCGACACCACTACTGCACCGACAAACACCGATCCCAAAGCAAGAGACCCCGTACCGATAGCAACGCCCAATGCACCCATCGCATAAAACCCAAAGACAACCCCAGCTACCCCGATTGCACTCAAGGCTACTGTCAGCACCCTGTCCGTTGTATTATTGCCGATAAATGCCCGAAAATATGATCCTGTATCATAGACGCCTACTGGTTCTACCATAAAAACACCCTATTATTAGTTTGAAAATCAGAAAGGGTAATAAAAAATTAGAAAAAGCTTCAAGAAATAAATTGTTGATAATAGGGAAAATTATAATTCAAATAAAAACTTGATATTAGAAGCAAAAGAAAAAGGAGGATAAAGACTACCCTCCTTTTATGTTCTTAAAATTATGACCGAACAGCGTGAACTAATGCCGGAACGAATGGCAAAACAAATCCAGCGACCGCAGATACTTTTCTCCATATAGGCAATCCTGGCTGCGAAGCTCTGTGATTTTCTTGTCTTCTAGCTTCTCTATTTCTGCGAACAGCTTCTGCAACCAATCGCTGTCTTCTAGCTTCTATAGCAACTTGTTTTCGTTCTGCTAAATGTAACAATTCCAATCCTCTAGCAGCAGCCTCTCTTCCTATTAATTTCCTGTTCTCTTTCATCATTTTAACGGGTTTTCTTGCTATATGTCCTCGCACCGCTGCTTGGATACGGGTTGCCGCTGCTTGTTTTTCAGCTTCTGCAGCTACTTCTTGAGCCCAAGTTTGTGCAATTTCTCTAGCATCATTTTTTCTTGCGCTAGCCCTTGCTACCGCATCTTGAACACTTCTTTCCATCACTCCTTGATGTCGTTGTTCTTCTACAACGCCAAAAGCACTTGCTAATAATCTAGCTGATGCAGCTTGTCTTCTAGCAATACGTCCACGCACCGCTGCTTGGATACAGGTTGCTGCAGCAGTTTCTCTTACTTGCTTTCTTCTAGCGATATGTCCTCGAACTACTGCTTGGATACGAACCGCAACAGCCCCAGCCTGAACACGGGCTTCAGCGGCTTCTTCTCTATTTTGCTCTCTTTTTTGAGCCACTCTTTTAACGGAAGAATAAACAGAAAATCCTAAAACAGTTACTCCGGAAGCCAATAAATTTCCTAAGCCTATAGTAGAGGCGCCAGCTGTAGCAAAAACATAAGCGGAAATTGCAATTGCAGCTACACCTATAGCATGCAGCGCAACCGTTTCTACTTTTTCTAAATTAGAATTACCCAGATAGGCTTTCGCATACTGAGCACCCTGATGTAAATTAATTCCTACATTATTAATCATAATTCTCCACACGGTTTATATTATTATTTAATTACGAAGTATTATAACATATAATTACTTTTTTAACCAGTTTAAAATAAATAATTAGTATTATTAAAATATTTACTTACAGACCGGCTTATCTTATTGAGAATCTTGACAATAGAAGAGAAACTTTGGCAAGATGTTTCCATACAAGTAAGAGGCTTTATGACATCCCAGGAAATTCGAAGAAAGTTTTTGCAATACTTTAAGTCTAAAGGACATACGATTGTCCCTTCCTCTCCGGTCGTCCCAATGGACGACCCTACCCTGCTATTTACCAATGCCGGCATGAACCAGTTTAAAGACGTATTTTTAGGCAATGACAAACGCAGCTATACCCGTGCGACCAGCTCGCAAAAATGCATTCGGGCAGGCGGCAAGCACAATGATTTGGAAAATGTCGGCCATACGACAAGACACCTTACTTTTTTTGAGATGCTGGGCAACTTTTCCTTTGGCGATTATTTTAAAACGGAAGCGATTGATTTTGCCTGGGAATTTGTAAAAAATATTCTGGAGATGGACACAACTAAAATCTGGGCATCGGTATACAAGGAAGATGAAGAAGCCTTTGATTTATGGCAAAGATATCTTCCGAAAGAGAGAGTTGTCAAACTGGGAGAAAAAGATAATTTCTGGGCAATGGGAGAAACAGGCCCCTGCGGCCCCTGTTCGGAGCTTTTATACGACCGGGGAGAAAAATTTTCCAATGCCAAAACTCCTTATGACGACCTGTCGGGAGAGAGGTTTTTTGAGTTTTGGAACCTAGTCTTTATGCAATATTCCAAAGATGAAAACGGTAAGCTCTCCAAACTTCCCAATCAGAATGTGGACACGGGCACAGGATTAGAAAGACTCGCCCTTTTAAAAATGAATGTCGAATCGGTTTTCTCAACGGATATTTTTAAGGGGCTGATCGCAGAAACTGAAAACATCGCAAAAGTTAAATATAACGACAAAGATAAAAATCTGGCCCCCGCTTTTCATGTTATTGCCGACCATATACGCGCACTTGCTTTCGCTATTGCCGACGGTGCTCAGCCCAGCAATATCGACCGGGGATATGTTTTAAGAAAGATGCTTAGAAGAGCTGTCCGCTACGGAAAAAAATTAAACTTCGACCAGCCTTTTTTATCCGAACTGCTGCCGCGGTTAAATCAGCTGATGGGAGAAGACTATCCTGAACTGATCTCTTCTAAAAATCGGATAGAGGAAATACTGACCGTTGAAGAAGAGATGTATATCCGCACCCTCCATCGCGGAGGCAATCTGATGCAGAAAATTATCGAACGTTCCGACAGACAGATTTCAGGAGAAGATGCGTTTAGGCTCAAAGACACTTACGGCTATCCATTAGAAGAAGTACTTTTGATCGCAAAAGACGCTCACCTGGAAGTCGACATGAAAACATATTACGATTTGGAGACAAAGGCAAAAGAGCTATCAAAAAAAGCACATGTCAAACATGCGCAGACCTGCTCGGAAAATTTCTTTAAGGACTTTGCAAAAGACCACCCCCCCTGCGAATTTATCGGCTATGACGCAATAAAATCTTCCGCAAAAATTATCGGCATTATCATCGATGAAAAATTTGTCGATACGATAGAAGAAGGCCAAGAAGGCATTATCCTTTTAGACCAAACGCCCTTTTATGCCGAAATGGGAGGACAGGTCGGCGACATAGGCATCATCAATAAAGACGAAGCCGTTTTTGATGTTACCGACTGCTGCTCGCCTTTTGCGGGCATTATCGCCCATATGGGGAAAATGAAAGCAGGCTCATTAAATCTCAAAGAAAAAATAGCGGCAGAGGTCGATCCCAAAAGAAGAGCTTCCATCTGTTCGCACCATACGGCCACTCACCTTCTACATTGGGCCTTATGTAAAATTTTAGGCCCCCATATCAAACAGGCAGGATCGGTAGTAGAGCCGGTGCGTCTTCGCTTTGACTTTAACCACCATAAAGCCCTCTCTAAAGATGAGCTTTATGAAGTGGAAGATCTTGTTAATGAAAAAATACGCTCGGACATGTCGATTAAAACCTATGAGCTTTCTTTTGAAGAAGCGCAGCAGAACAAAGATATCAAACAATTTTTCGGAGACAAATATACCGATAAGGTACGTGTAATCGACATCGATTTTTCAAAAGAGCTATGCGGAGGCACGCATGCTTCAAGCCTAGGAACAATCGGCCTGTTTAAAATTACCAAAGAATCAAGTATCGCCGCCGGCGTACGCAGGATCGAAGCGGTCACCGGATATTATGCCGAACAGTTTGTCCGTCAAAAAGAAAAAATGATCGACGGCCTTTGCGAAGAATTAAAAACGAGCGAACATAAACTTGCCCTAAGCATTAGACATCTGCAGGAAGAGAACAAAGCTTTGCAGAAAACCATTAAGTCCTTGAAAAGTGAACAGCTCAATATCATTAAAGACCATCTGTTAAAACAGGTGATAAAAAAAGAAAACTGCCAATACCTGATCGAAAAAGTTGATGTATCTTCTTCCGAGCTTTTACCTTTAGCCACTCTTCTGCAGGAACAGCTCCATCCTGCCATCATTATTTTGGGCAGCAGCAGCGAAGATAAATGCAACCTGCTTGTAAAAATGAGCAAGGAGCTGATTGAAACAGTAGTGTCCGCTAAAGATCTGATCGGACAGATCTCTCCTTTTATCGATGGAAAAGGCGGAGGGAAACTCGATCAGGCGCAAGCCGGAGGAAAAAAACCGCAGGGCCTTGCAGAAGCTCTAAACAAAGCCAAATCGATTATCGAGGGACTGTGCTAAACAATTTTCTTCAAAAGCACACGTGTCTTTTGATCGACCGCATTCAAACTTCTGCAAAAGCGCATATGCTCTCTAATGTCCATAAAAAATCGAAAAGGCCCCTGCTTATTTTATCAGGCGCTTCTTATGACAAGCTGTGTGAGGACATGCAGTTTTTTTCCAAAGAAGCGATTTTGGAATTTCCTGCCTGGGACTCTTATCCGGAAGAAAAACTTTTTTTCAATCCTGATATTTCCGGCAGCCGCATACAAACGCTTTATTCCCTCCACCATGCCAAAAGCCCGATTGTCTTTTGCCCCATTTCCGCCGCCTTTCAAAAGACATTAAAAAAAGGAAATCCGCAACAACAGTTTTTCATTTGGGAAAAAGGCCATGAGATCGATTTTGAAAAAATTGAAGAGATCTTACTGCAGCTGGGATATACGAAAACTTCTGTTGTCGCCGACAAAACAGAATTTGCCATCCGCGGCGGCATCATCGATATTTTTGCTTCTACGCAAACCTATCCTTACCGCATTGAGTTTTTCGGCAATGAAATCGACAATATCCGCATCTTTGATCCTGCCGATCAGAAAACGATTGAAAAGATTGAAAAAGCAAAAATCTTTCCTGCAAAAGAGATTCTTGAATTAGGATTTTCTACAATTTTTGATTATCTGCAAGATCCTATTATTGTTATCGATGAAATAGAAGAAGCGGAAAGCCTTCTTGTAAAAGTACAAAAATATCAGCAGTTTCCTTCACGCCTTACGATGGAAGATTTTCAAAGTTTTTTGCAAAAACAAAAAAAACTCTATTTCGCTTCTCAAGCGATCGAAGATCTTTCCTCTGTTGAGATCAAGGAGAAACAAACAGGCTATCGAAAACTGCAGTTCGAATTTTTCCGCCAGGCCATCGAAGCGGTTCAGCTTTATCATCCTTACATCGATATTTTTGAAAAGTTCTCTATTCCCAAAGACCGCCCTTATGACCTTTTCTTTTCCAACCTCTCCAATATAAAAACAAACGTGCAGATAGCAACCGTCTCAGAAAAAGAAGAGAATAATTTTATAGAAAAATTAAAAGACATTCCCTTTGTTTCCAACATCGAATATACACGCGGTTTTCTATCTTCCAGTTTTGCCCTGTCCGATCTATCTACATGTTATTTATCCAGCCATGATTTTTCCAAATACACCCATATCCGCAGAAAAAAACAAAGAAGCTCCTACCATACTCCCCAGGCGGAATTCCATCAGCTTTCTGTCGGTGACTGTGTCGTGCATATGCATAGCGGAATTGGAAAATACCTGGGAATGGAAAAACAGCAGAACATCGCCGGCGAGTCACAGGAATTTATCGTTATCGAATATGCTGAAAACAGCAAACTTTTCGTTCCCATCTCACAGGCGCACCTTGTCAGCCGTTATATCGGCGCTAAAGAAGAAAAACCACAGCTCAGCACATTAGGATCGATGCGATGGCAAAAAACCAAACAGCAGGCGCAAAAACAGATTATCGGCTATGCCGCCGATCTTTTAGATCTGTATGCGCACAGGTCCATGGAAAAAGGAATCGTTTATCTTCCCGATACGGAAGAAATGCAGCTGTTCGAAATGGACTTTTCCTTTCAAGAAACACCTGATCAAAAAGCAGCCATCCAATCTCTAAAACAGGACATGGAATCATCCAAAACAATGGAAAGGCTCATCTGCGGAGATGTAGGCTATGGTAAAACAGAAGTAGCCATGCGCGCTGCCTTTAAAGCCATCTCCTGCGGCAAAAAACAGGTGGCAGTATTAGTACCCACAACTATTTTAGCCATGCAGCATTATGAGACCTTCATTGAGCGCATGCGTAATTTTTCTGTTAATATCGGCCTGCTTTCCCGCTTTCAAAAAGCAGCGGTCAACAGGGAAGTTGTAAAAAAAGTCAAAGAAGGAAAAATCGATGTCTTGGTCGGCACCCACCGTCTTCTATCCAAAGATATTGCATTTGCCGATCTGGGACTTGTTATTATCGATGAAGAGCAGCGTTTTGGCGTACGGGCAAAAGAGCATTTAAAAAAATTAAAAAAAGGCGTCGACTGCATCACCCTTTCTGCAACGCCCATTCCCCGCACTTTGTATATGTCCATGATCGAAGCTAGAGATATGTCCGTTATCAATACGCCTCCGCAGGACCGTCTGCCCATTAAAACGCTGATTATTGAAAATGACGATACCGTTATTAAACAGGCCGTGCAAAGAGAGATCAACCGAAACGGCCAGGTCTTTTTTATTCATAATGCGGTCGAGTCCATTTATGCACGAATGCATCATCTCCAAAAGCTAATGCCTGATATCACCATGAATATCGTCCATGGCCAAATGTCCGCCGATGAAGTCGATACTATCTTTCACCAGTTTAAAAATCATGAGATACAGATGCTTTTGGCAACAACGATCGTCGAAAACGGCGTCGACATCCCCAATGCCAATACCATCCTTATTGACAGGGCCCACCATTTTGGATTGGCCGACCTCTATCAGCTTAGAGGAAGGGTCGGACGATGGAACCGTATGGCCTTTGCCTATTTTATCGTTCCCAAACACCGTTCTCTTTCTGAAATCTCTCAAAAAAGGCTGCACGCCCTTGTGGAAGCAGGCGGATATGGCGGCGGCATGAAAATTGCCCTTCGGGATTTAGAGATACGCGGGGCCGGCGATATTTTAGGGATCAAACAGTCAGGCCAGGTAGCGGCAATTGGATTTCATTTATACTGTAAACTTTTAAAACAAACGGTACAGGCCTTAAAAGAGAAAAAACCGATTTCCTTTATTGAAACGAAAATCGAAACAAAAATTTCCGCTCATCTTCCTGAAGACTATATCAATGAATCGAACCTGCGTATGGAAATCTACTACCGGCTGGGCGAAGCTTCTTCTTTAGAAGAGATAGACAAGATCTTTGCAGAGCTGCAGGACCGTTTCGGCAAACCGCCAAAAGCTGTTATCTTTTTATATTATATTTCACGCCTGCGCGTTTTTGCCTCGCAAAAACAGTATACCCTTATCAAAATAGAAAAATTCATCATTCATGCAGAAAGAAAAAAAGGCAAAAAGATAGAAAAACGCCTGCTCAACGCTCCCCGATGCGAGCCTTCTAAAGAATGGGAAAAAGAGATTTTCTCTCAGCTTTAGCAATGTGTACAGGTGATATTTGCAAAATAGATGCAGACAGAAAGCATCATTGCGCTAATTGCAGCAAACCCGAGCCTTCCCATATCTGCTGAGGGAATATTTTGATCCATATGACTTTGGATACGCTGATAAAAGTTATAAAGATGCTTAGTTAAAAAGTCTAAATCTGCATCTTCTTTTTCTTTTGACGGCAACCACTGGCTTTTTTCACAATCGATATAATTTTTTTTAAACTCGTTCCAAAGATCTTTTGTTTGCTTAACTAAACCTGCAAAATTTGCAATTAGTTCATCAGGCAGTCTATAACCCAATATTTCGTTTTCCAAAGATTTCATCTGATCAGGGGTTATAACTTCATAAGCCCTCTTTGAACCTTGAGTTGATTTTTGGATATTATCTAAACGATCCAACTGAGCGCCAACGGCGCACTGCAATGCAAATACAGCACCCATAAATATTCTCCTAGTTATAAACTATGTTTATTATACTTTTATAGAATAGAATGAAACATACTGCGTAATTAAAGCAGTAATGGCTACAGCGCCTAAAATAGCGCCTAATGAAAATAAGGATCCCAAATTATCTTCATCAGGGATCTCTTTCGATTTTTCCAGATTTGCAATATAAGCGTTTACATCTTTGGTCAATTCTTTAATCTGTCCAGAAAGAACGATCAAAGAACCATATTGCTCTTCTCTTGGAGTATTTGATTGAATTTTCCCTTCAAGATCTGTCCATAATGCTTTAATTATTTGCACGCAATCAAAGAATTGCTTTCCAACTATAGTATCTTTATCTATAGCAAGTTTACTAAAGATCATTGCAACCTCTTGCCTTGGATCTTCAGGAAGAAAACTCTCTAACGTTTTGTCCCGATTTTCTTCTCTGTCCATGAAATTTTTAGCTTGTATAAAAATTTCATTTAAAGAACCCATTTTTGCTCGTAAAGAATAAACCATAAAATTACCCAATATTTTTTTATTACGTTTCTTTTATGCAAAAAATGATGGCAAAAAACGGAAATTTTAAACAAGGAAAATTATTCCGGCTCAACTTCCTGAATAGATTTTTTAATCGCTTTTTTCTGTTTAAGTTGGGCTTTCATTAAAATTTTTACTCCCTTTTCTACGTGATCGTGAGAAAAATTTTGAAAAATATATTCTGACTTCTCTTTGGTCTTGATATCCGCAGCATTCAAAGGGAGGTCTGAGACAAGTAAAAGTGCGCCTAAAGGAAATTTGCGCTTATAGCTGGCTATAAAAAGCGTTGCGCACTCCATTTCTATCGCTTGGGCGCGGGTAGCTTTCAATTTTGTTTTAAATTCTTCGTTAAACTCCCAAAACCGCATATTGGTCGTAAAGGTAATGCCAAGGTGATACTTGACTTTTTCTTCTTCTAAAACATCTGTTACCGCCTTTTGCA
>CAZULH010000008.1:0-18394 GCA_964621105.1 uncultured bacterium | reverse complement strand
ATCTTTTGTAAATCTTGAAAAAACCTTATCGGGAAACCGGTAGGGTTTTTTTTATGTCTATAGGTAATTAGCTGCAGAGGCCTGCCTGAACAATATCATGAATACGTATCAGTCCGATGACCTTCTGATCTTCTAAAACAGGCATGACGGTAACCAGACGGTCCTCTTCCATCTGTTTCATCACTTCCCACACAAGGACATCTTTTGATGTGCTTTTCGGCTTTGGCGTCATATGATCTTGAACTAAACAGTCTGTAAAGGCCGTTTTTTTGCTCTCTATCAGCCTGCGAAGGTCGCCGTCGGTAAAGATCCCCTCTAACTGCTGCTTTTCATCTACAGCCAATACAGCGCCGCATTGTTTCGATGAAAGCTCATGAAGGATATCGATCACGCGGTCGCCCTTGTGGCAGAGAGGAAGATCTTTCTGCTTGATCATCAAGTCCTGAACCTGAAGGGCGATCTGCTTGCCAATGGCCCCTGCCGGATGATTTTTTGCGAAGTCCTGCAAACGAAAATTTTTCTGCCTCATTAAGGCAACCGCCAGCACATCTCCGAAAATCAGCTGGATCTCTGTAGATGTGGTCGGCGCCAGATTAAAAGGACAAAGCTCGCGTTTCATAGGAAGTATCAGAGTTTTATCCGATAATTTTTCCATTGTGGAATTCTCTTTAGAGACAATCGAGATGACCCTCGCCTGCTTTTTTCGCACAAAGGGAAGAAGCTCTAAAAGCTCTTTTGTCTCCCCGCTTCTGGAGAAGCAGATAACGATATCTTGCTCTGTCAATATCCCTATATCGCCATGAAGGGCGTTCATAGGCGGCAGAAACAATGCCTTCGTACCGGTAGAGAGCCATGTCATCGCAATTTTCTCTGCAATAATCCCGCTTTTGCCGACCCCTGTAAGGACGACCATTCCCCGGCAGTCTAAAATCATGCGAAGAAGATCTTCTGTTTTAGTAATGCTGATATGGTTGAAAAAATATTCGAGATTATCTTTTTGACTTGAAAAAAGTTCTTTAATCATACGCCGGTTTTATTTTCTAAATAGTCCTGAACTGTCCTTAAGAACCCGCACGCATACATACCGTCAAACACTCGATGATCAAAGGTAAATGTACATTGGCACATGCTTCTGACTTCATGATGATCATTGATTACCGCCAGTTCTTTTTTTATTGCACCGATTCCAACGATAGACACTTCAGGATAGCGGATAATCGGCATGCCAATAGCTATTCCTGTCATACCGAAATTGGTCAAGGTAATCGTTCCCTTTTGTATCTGTTCAGAGGTTAGCTGTTCCGCTCTGGCCGCATGGGAAAGCTCTGATAATTTTTTAGCTATTTCTAAAAGAGAAAGCTTATTGCACTGATGAATAACAGGGACAACTAGTCCATCCTTAATATTTACAGCTACTCCGACATTAATATCTTTTTTTAAAATAATATCGTCCTCATCTACAACAGTATTGACTAAAGGAAACTGCTGAATGGCAAAACTGATCGCTTCAATAACAAAGGAAGTTACTGTCAGTTTGACTTGATGTGTATTTAAAAAATATTCTTTTTCTTTTTCAATAAGCTGTAAAATATTGGTCATATCGATTTTCTGGATAATCGAAGCCTGAGGAACTTCCCTGTTGGCTTTCTGCATGGTATGGGAAATCATTTTTCGCATCGGAGACATTTTAATACGTTCGGACGAAGGTTCTTCGGTTTTACGGTCTAAATAGGCTTCAATATCTTTTTTACTGAGCCTATCCCCTTTTTTAGGGATGGAGGGAAGATCTTCTAAGGAAATATTGTTTTCTTTTGCCAAACGCAGAACAACAGGAGAATAAAAATCTTCTTTTGAAGATTTTGTCTCTGTTGTTTTTTCAGATATTTCAATAATGGCTAAAACATCGCCGACCTGTTTTTCTTCATCCGGATGCGCCAAGATCTTTTTCAAAACACCGGTCTCGGAAGAAGGAATTTCCGTATTCATTTTATCGGTTGTAACTTCTAAAAGAGGCTCGTCTTTTCTTACTTGATCCCCTTCTTTTTTAAGCCATGTTACGATGATTGCGCTGACAATGCTCTCTCCCAGTTTGGGGAGTTTGATTTCCACTTCTTTTTTCATACAAACCCTTTTTTAAATATCTGAGTCCATCCATGTAGCATGATAATAGGTTTCTTCCTTGATCTCTTTTTCTTTGGAAGCTACTACGACAGCAGCAACGGCATCGCCCAAGACATTGACAACAGAAGAGACCATTTCCCGCAGTTTATCGACACCTGCAACTAAAGCGATCCCCTCAAGAGGAAGGCCCAATACATTGAGCACTAAGGACATCATGATCAAACCTGAACCGGGAATCCCTGCAACGCCGATAGCGGCAAACAAAGAAATCAAAACCAGGACTGCCATTTCCACCCATCCCAAAGCGATCCCATATGCCTGAGCGATAAAAATAGCGGAAACCGCCTGTCCGATAGCGCCTCCGTTCATATTGATCGTTGAACCTAGGGATAAAACAAATCCGGAAATATCTTCGGATATCCCCAAATGTTTTTGCGTACATTCTAGTGAAACGGGCAGCGTTGCTGAACTGCTGCTTGTTGTAAAAGCTAAAACTATAGCATCCTTCATCCCTCTAAAAAAAGGAACGACTTTGAGCTTGGCTATATATTTGATCGCAATCGTAAAAACAACAAACAACTGAAAAAAGCAGGCAATATAGGTACACAATAAAAACTTTAAAAGAGGCATGATTACTTTTAATCCAATCGACCCCACTGTAGAAGCCATTAAGGCAAACACCCCTATAGGAGCTAAAAGCATAACAAAGTGGGTGAGGGTATGCATCGTATTCGAGACAGCCTCTAAAAAATTTAATAACGGCTTGCTTTTTTCTTTGGTAAAAAGAATGGATACGGCCAAAAAGATAGAAAAAATAATGACCTGCAGAACATTGCCTTCAGAAAAAGCAGCAAAAGGATTGGAAGGGATCAGGGAAAGAAAAAAATCGGAAAGTTTTAATGAACTTGAATGCTGTAAATTTAATGCCACATCGCCTAAAAACAAACCTTCGCCGGGATGAATAACCTTTGCAAAAACAATCCCTATAACGATAGCGATCACTGTTGATATAACATAAAATGCTAATGTACGAAAACCGATCCGGCCGAGTTTCTTCGGATCATTAATATGGCAGATACCGACAACCAGCGAAGAAAAAATAATTAAAATGACCAGCATGGTCAGCAGGTTAATAAAAATTTTACCGACAATATCGAAAATGTGCGCATGCGGTCCTAAGACCAATCCAGCGATCACCCCGAAAATTAAACCTAATAAAATTCTTACCCAACTTTTCATTGCTAACTTTTTACAGACCCCTTGACTTGTCGCGGAGTATAGAGCATTTTCTTAATTTTAGCAATGAAGTTCTCAAATTGACAACTGCGGGCAGAGACTGTCAATTCCATTTCCACATAATAAAGAGGCAGTCCTTCCTTTCTCTTTAGTTTGATCCAATCTTTTTTTGTACATACCAAAGCTTTTACTTGCGATCGGTCAAAAAAATCTTTGAGCTCATGAAAAGAAAACGATTCATGGTCAGGATGAAAAAAAGTATGCGTAATTACATATCCTTCTTGTTGGAGCATATGACAAAAGGCCTGCGGGTTGCCGATTGAACAGAAAACGGCGATCGGCTGGTTATGAATATCAACTTCCCGTTCCAAAGAATCTTTCATTGCGACCATTTTTGGTTTTGTGCCGATAACAGGCGCCTTAGAATATTTTCTAATTGCGCTTTCCGCTTGCAGAAGTTGCTGTTCATCGTCGATATAATTGACTACAATCATGTCACACTCTTGAAGTCTTTGCGGAAAATCTCTTAACAGCCCATAAGGAAGGAAATGGTGATAGCCGAAAAGATTGTCCTTTCCTAAAATCGCTATGTCAAAATCTTTTTTTATCGAACGTTTCTGCATACCGTCATCTATTAGCAAAAGATCCACCTTAGCGATTTTTTCATAAGAAAATTTACGTCCGATAAAAAAATGGGCCAAAGGATAATATTGTTTGATCATGGCAGGCTCATCGCCCATTTCCTCCCATGAAAATGTTTGTAGGGGAAGAACTTGTAACGACTTATTTTCATTTTGCGAACGATAGCCGCTGGATAAAATCCCTATAGAAGCGTTTTGAAAATGTTTGGCCAAAAGCATTAAAAAAGGAGTCTTTCCGACCCCTCCCGCAACAATATTGCCGATGCTTACCGTTAAAGCATTAATTTTTCTGGGACGATTGATCATTTTCTGTATACGATATTTACAAAAAACCCATGCTTTCCAGCATTGGGACACAAGCCAAAGCACCATCTGAAGAAAAAAGTTTTTTCGTTCCTTGTGAATCAGCTGGGTTACATAGGCAAAGATAATCGAACGTATTTTTTTCATTTATAGAATAGCTTCCTGATGGATATTTTCCGTACAATTGGAAAACAGATGATATTCCATCATTTCAATAAGGATATGAATCGCTGCCATATGCGCTTCCTGAATACGGTCGGAGGTTTCAAATCCATCCACAATCCATTCTAAATCGCTTTGATCTTTTAATTTACCGCCCGATTTTCCTAAAAAAGCAATTGTCTTCATCTTTTTATTTTTTGCCTCATTAACAGCATTAACAAGATTTTGTGAATTACCGCTGGTTGTCAATACGACTAAAACATCATTTTCTTTACCAAGAGCTTCTACCGCCCTTTGAAAAACATAATCGAAATGCGTATCATTGGACACACAGGTTAAATGTCCGGGTTCACATAATGCAATAGCAGGCAAGGCCTTTCTTTTTTTTCTAAAATAGCCGGTAAGCTCTTCAGAAAAATGCATGGCATCGCAAAGGCTTCCTCCATTGCCGGCTATTAACACTTTATTTCCTTTTTTCATGCAATCGGCAATCATCTGCGCCGCTTTTTGTATAAAAACAAGAGAAGCCGGCTCTTTGAGTTTCTGCATTGCTAAAACAGCATTATTGACGGACTGAAGTAATTTTTCTTTCATAAGCTTCTCCTAAAAATAATTTCTGTTTATATTAGGAAACCGAAAAATAGAAATCTACTAAAGTCACACCCATGGCCTATTCTTTAGCAGTTGTCGGAGCAACAGGACTAGTCGGCAAAGAGCTGATCGACCTTTTAGAGAAAAGAAATTTCCCTCTGTCTTCTATTTCTTTTTTCGCTTCGAAAAAATCGATAGACAAAACAATTGCTTTTATGGGATCAAGTTATCCTGTTCAAAAAGCAGATCCTGCCATCATTAAACAAGCAGACATCGCTTTTTTCTGCACGAGTTCTAAAGTTTCAAAAGAAATTATTCCCAGTATTGATTCTTCTACTATCTGCATCGATCTGTCCTCTGCTTTTCGTATGGAGGAAAACATCCCCTTGATCATTCCGGAAATCAACGGCCATTTACTAGGGCAAAACAAATGTATATCTTCTCCTAACTGTACAACAACGATCATGCTGATGGCTCTGTTTGAGCTTCATAAACAGTTTCATGTGAAAAAAATTATTGCTTCTTCTTATCAGGCGGCTTCAGGCGGAGGAAAAAAAAGTTTGGACCTTTTATTAAAGAACACACATCAAGCCCTGCAAAAAAAAGAAACCGTCCATCCTTACGGGTTCAATCTTTTTCTTCATGATTCCTTTCACGATGAAAATTTTTATTCAGAGGAAGAAAAAAAACTCTATGATGAAACAAAAAAAATACTCGCCCACCCTTCGATTGAAGTATCTGCGACATGTGTGCGGGTCGGCGTTTTGCGCTGCCACAGTCTTTCTTTGCATGTAGAAATGGAAAAATCATTTTCTTTAAAAGAAGTCTGTTCGATACTTGAGCGCGCAAAAGGAGTACAGATAAAACTTTTTGCCACCCCTGCCGATGCATCCGGCAAAGAAGATGTTTTTATCGGGCGCATCAGAAAAAATTTGTTTCATCCCCGCATATTGGAAATGTGGGTGGTTGGAGATCAATTATATAAGGGCGCAGCCTTAAATGCGCTGCAGATCGCAGAATATCTGCACATGCAAACTGTAATGGAGGAAAAATGAAATTCTTTAAAAAGAAAAAACCGCAAGATGTTCTACCTTATCCTACCGACGCCTCGCATCAGGAATACTCCTTAATCCTGTCTCGGCATGATGAAAAGTCCCACCCCTCTTCCAAACTTATTCTTCTTAGCCTGCAGGCAGTGGAAAAAGCACATACTATCGACCTTTCGCATTTAAGCAAAAGACTGCCCGCTCCCCCCTATTATCCTGAAATCTGGCCAGGTGAACATTATAAGCTGCTGGCAGGATTTGTATCGGTCTTAAAACCTAAAGTAGTTATAGAGATCGGTACGGCAACAGGCCTTAGCGCTTTAGCCCTAAAGGAAAAACTGCCGGAAGATGGAAAAATCTACACTTTTGATCTTTTTTCCTATCAGCAGGATTCTCAGACAGTATTAAAAGAAAACGATTTTAGAGATCAGCGCCTTGTACAGCATGTCGATGACCTCTCACAGTCTCAAACTATGAAGCAATATCTTCCTATCTTAACCGAAGCCTCTTTAATTTTTATCGATGCCACTCATGATGGAGAACTGGAAAAAAAGCTTTTAGAGATGCTCTGTCATGTCCCCTTTCATCACCCCGTATATCTTATCTTTGATGACATCCGTGTATGGTCGATGCTGAAAATGTGGAGAGAGGTTGCCCTGCCAAAACTGGACCTGACTTCATTTGGCCATTGGTCTGGAACAGGGATCGTAGAGCTTTGCTAGAAAAAATTGATCGAACATGTAAAGGTCATTTTTTCTTTTTTAATGGGATGAACAAAAGATAATCGATAATGATGCAATAAAACACGGTCGGCCTCAAGTTTGCTCCCGTATTTTTTATCGCCGATAATCGGATAGCCGATATGGGAAAGCTGCGCGCGTATCTGATGGTATCTTCCTGTTTTAAGCGTAATCTGCAAAAGAGAGCGGCTGTTATTTTCCTTAACAACTCTATAGGATAATATCGCTTCTTTAGCTCCCTTATCCTCTTTTTTTACTATCAACGCACGATGAGAGCCATGTTTAAGATAATGGACAAGCTCATCTTCTTTCGGGCGGATTTTCCCTTCAATCACTGCAAGATATATTCTTTCTATCTCTTGGCCTCGGATCATTTCATGCAGCCGTTTTAACGCTTTGGAAGACCTTGCAAATAACACCATCCCGCTAACTTCTTTGTCCAATCGATGCAAAGCATGCAAAAAAACAGTTTCTTTATTCTCCGTTTTTTTCAGCCATGCGATCACTTGACTTTGCAGATTGTCTTTTAAACCGTAATTGGGCTGTGTTAAAAGATTGGCCGGCTTTTTTGCTATTAAAATGTGATTATCCTGATAGATGACATTCTCTTTGCCGAAGGGCTTCATATAATACAATCGTTGTTGCTGTTGCCACATTCAGAGAATCGGCAACATGTTTCATGGGTATGTTTATTTGCACATCGGCATGCTCCATCCAAAAAGAAGAAAGGCCATACTGCTCTGTTCCCATCACAAAGGCCACGGGCACAGAAAGGTCTTCTTCATAATATTTTTTTTCGGCATGCGGAGATGTGGCGATGATCTTGATCTTTTCTTTTTTTAAATACTCATAGGCCTCTTGGGAAGAAAGCTGCAGGACAGGCTGAGTAAACAAGGTGCCGATGCTCGCCCTGACAACATTGGGATTAAAGATGTCAGTACATGGGTCAACGACCATACATCCGGCTGCGCCCACTCCGTCGCAGGAGCGTAAGATCGTCCCTAAGTTACCCGGCTTTTCAATCGCTTCGGCAATCACCCACAATGGATTCTTTATCTTAGAAAGATCGGAAAAAGAATAATGGAACTGTTTGGCTATCGCTAAAAGTCCGTCAGGACGGTCCCTATAGGATATTTTCTCAAATACCTGCTCAGAGCACTCAATAATTTCTGTCTGTTTTTTTTCAATGCTATCGATAAGATCCTGTTCATTAGAGCCTAAAAAAAGAGAGGGACAGATCATTAATTTTTCGATCTGTATATCCGCTTTGCTTGCGCGTAAAAGCTCGCGATAGCCCTCGATTAAAAAAGTGTCCGTCTGATTACGCTCTCTTCTATTTCGAAGTTTAATGACATCTTTTATTAAAGGATTTGAAGAACTGGTGATTTCTTTTTTCATTAGCCTTCCCATATTGCATAATGGCCGCTGGGCAGAGCATAAGAACTCTTCGATTCGATCATCAGCTCATCTCCCGTCACCTTTCCTTCCGGCATAAACTGCATCAGCAGATTTTTTAAAACCTGACCGGTGTATCCGGGCGTATGACAGGACAAAATAACAAACAGCGGTTTTTTCACTAAAAGCTCTCTGCACATTTGCAGAAGGTCTTGGATCTGATCATCGATCTTAAAAATCTCGTTTTTTGTCCCTCTTCCAAAAGTCGGGGGGTCCAAAATAATAGCATCATACGTATTGTTTCGTTTGCTCTCTCTCTTTAAGAATTTACTTACATCATCAACGATCCATCGGATCGGTTTTTTCTCCAAATGGTTAAGGGCGGCATTTTCTTTTGCCCATTCAACAACAGGCCGAGAAGCATCCAGATGACAGACCTGGGCGCCCTCTTTTGCTAAAGCTAATGTCGCACCGCCGGAATAAGCAAAAAGGTTAAGAACTTTTACTTCCTTTTTCCCCTGCATTTTTTTTCTCATCCATTTCCAGATTTTCTGATGTTCAAAAAAAACGCCTAAATGCCCAAATTCCGTCAGCTGTACACGTAAAAGTAAATCATCAATAGAAATATTCCAATGATCGGGGACTTTTGTTTTTTGCTGCCATTCCCCTTTTTCTTTGCGGGTAAATACAAGATCGGCCCTATCCCACTCCTTTTGCGAAAGCAAAGGCTTCCATACTGCCTGCGAGCAGGGACGGACCAAACGGTATTTGCCCACCTGTTCAAGTTTTTTTTGATCCCCTGAATCGATCAGCTGATAGTTGTCCATTATTCAAAATAATTTTTTTTATGAATGATATGTCTACATAGAATAGCAAGAGCGTAATTGGTTGTATAGAAAATCACGCCTAATCGATCACCTTTCGCATGGATACATCCTGCATCGATGGCCATACCCTTCTGAGCAACAGCAACATAAACCGTTCCAACCGGTTTTTCACTGCTTCCGCCCTTTGGACCGGCAATCCCCGTAACAGCTATCGCCACATCCGCGTCAGTCTCTTTTAGAGCATTTTGAGCCATTTCTTTAACTGTCTGCAGACTAACAGCTCCATGTTCTTGCAGCGTTTCTTTTGATACGTGTAAAAACTTTTCTTTCATCTTGTTGGAATAGGTTACAAAACCCCCTAAAAAAAAAGCAGAAGCGTCCGACAATGAAGTTATTCTCTGTGCAATCGCCCCGCCGGTACAGGATTCGGCAACAACGAGCGTTTTCTTGTTTTGAATAAAGGCCGCTCTCACCGCCTCTTCGATAGTTTTGGAATTTTCAGGAAGAAGGAAATCAGCAAATTCTTGTTTAATCTCCTCATAATGTTTTAGCAAAATCTTTTCATTTTTTGAAACCAATGATACTCGTACAAAACCATAAGTCGGATAAATTCCCGCTTCAATTGTATCTGGAAGTTTTCGTAAAAAAAAATCCACCTGCATCTCTGCGATTAGAGCTAACGCAATTTCTTTTATGAAAAGCTTTTGCTTAACAGGAAGAGATCTTTGCAAAAAAGAAAGAACCCCTTTTTCTACCATCATCATCATTTCCTGCGGAATACCGGGAAGAGCAATCAGCACTTTTTTTTCTTCAAAAATCATACCGCAGGCGGTTCCGATCGTATTTTCAATTAATTGTACGCCTTCCGGTAAAAGAGCCTGATTCTCCAATGAAGGATGATCCTTAAAGCGTTTTTTGAGTTTTTGTAGAATTTCCTGATTGAGGGCCAGCTTTTTCTTAAAAAACAAGGCTAGCACTTCTTTGGTTTTATCATCTACCGTCGGACCGAGCCCCCCGGTTGTAATAACAACATCCGCATGCATATACGCTTCTTCAATGGCAGAAAAAATATCTTCTTTTCTGTCTTCGCAGGCAATCTGTCTGACAACCTGGTAGCCTTCGTAAGATAAAATTTTAGATAAATACATGCTATTGGTATTTAAGGTATCTCCCGATAAGATCTCCTTTCCAATAGAAATTAATGCGATTTTTTCTTTTTTTTCCATGATATCCCCAACAACAAAAACCATAGGATTCCTATAGAAATCATCATATCCGCAACATTAAATACAGGAAAGGAATATCCCCAAAAATTAAAATGAAACATGTCGATCACAAAGCCGTAAAGCAAATAACTGATAATATTTCCTACAGCTCCGGTAATAATCAAAAAAAGCGGCAATATTTTCTTTTTGTCATGGTTATAAAAAAGAAGATAGACGAATAAAGCGGCAACGATAATTACACGCGCTGCTACAAGCAGCTGCGGATACCGTGAAAAAAGACCCCATGCCGCCCCTGTATTCTGTATGTAATTTAAGGAAAAATCAATGCCCCCAAAACGAAAAATTCCAATACCGCCATAAGGAAAATAAGGATGAAGCCAGCTCATGGTTGGAATATTTTGTATCGTCCAATACTTGCTGGCAAAATCAATAAGCAGTAAAAAAACAAAAAGAAATAAGAGCTTTTTAAAAAGCGATTTAAACTTCACCTTTCTCTAACCTCTGTTGTGCATCTACGGTCATCGTCGCATAAGGAATAGCTTCAAGACGAGGTTTGGGAATTTCTTTTCCTGAAATATCGCATATGCCATAGGTTCCTTCTTCAATTTTCTCCAGGGCCCTGTCGATCTGTTTTAATATTTTCATCTCTTTGTTCGATACTTCTAAACTAATCGTTCTGCCGAAATCATCGGTCCCTTCATCTGCCTGATGCTGAGAATAGCCGCGTGATTCATCGACTTCTTTTACTTGTTCAGAAGTTCCCTGAAGCGAATGGGAAATCTGATGCTTCATCTCTTCCAAAATCTTTTTAAATTTAGCTATTTCCTCTTTTTTCAACGCCATAGTATTCCTCATTTTTATATTTTTTATCTTTCCCCTCATCTTTTGGGATAATCGATTCAATTGCTTCCATAACATCATCAATATGTTTAAATCGTTTATACACGCAAGCAAACCGTATATAAGCAACAATATCAATTTTTTTTAGGTGTTCCATTACAATTTCTCCCAGTTCCTGCGCCGATATCTCTTTAACAGAACTTGAGATCAGACCGGCCGTTATCTCGTTTGCCATCGATCGTACCTGGCCGTGGCTGATCTTTGAATGCAAAGTAGCCGCCTCCAGGCCTTTCAAAATTTTTTCCTGGTTAAATTCTTCATAGGTGCCGTCCCGTTTTTTTACCTGTATGGTCAAATCGACCATTTCCAAGGTGGAAAACCTCTTTTGGCACTGCAGACACTCCCTTCTTCTTCGAATGGTATTGGTCTCAGTATTTAACCTCGAATCCGTAACTTTTGAATCATCAAAATGGCAAAAAGGACATTTCATAATAAAACTCCAAACCTAGAGTATTTATTAAAAAAGCCATTTTTTGTGAATCTTTTTCTCTCAAAAACCAGCTAAGTTGTCTTCAAAAAAAAATTATTAGAAAAGAATAACCCGATCGCTATTCTTTAAAAAGCCCTACAAAAGAACGCAGAAAAATTCCTTCGGCTTTTTTGGGAAAAAGTCATTTGGGAATTTCCCCATATTGAAATCTTCTATTTCTTTCATTACATCGCTAAAATCATTAATCAATCTAACTGTCTCTTCTGTAGCCGCAATATCTTCATCAGCTATCTTTTTCAGGGGATATAAAATATTATACATGCATCGGATTGCGCCGTGTCCTTCGCCGTTCGGATTGAATTTCGCTTTTTTGCAAATCCGACTGACAAGTTCTTGTAAAATTTGTTGAGGAGCAGGTTCAGATATTTCCCGCTTAATTTCCGTTAGGTATTGCCGATAAGAACGTTGGCCAATTTTTTGAATGATCTCATCAAGCGTAGTTTGAACAACCCCGCAATCCCAGGCAATAGCATGCCATCTTTTACTTACAGCCCCAAGCTGATACGGATTGCCGACATACTTAAAAATATCGACCATGATTTCATCTGGCAGCCGGTCAAAAGGATTTTCACTTCTACTGCCTAAAACTGCTGTAACTGACATATTAAATACCTGTTATTATTAAAAGAAATATTATAGCTTAAAAATCATTAAAAATCAACGGATAATTAAAACGTAAAGCACTTATAATAAGCGGTCAACAAAGAGCAGAGAACCCGCCCTTATCATTATTGGAAAACCTTTGTTATTGCGAGACAATATCAAAAGGCAGTTCTTCCAAATTGCTTCCCAATAGCGTTGGAGGCCCTGTACGGGAAGGCCATGGATTTTTAGGTAAAAATACTTTAAAATGCAGAAATGTCTGGCTAAAATCAAATCTTCCCGGCCGATGTCTGTTCATACATCCAAGCTGCCCCGCTGTAAAATAATCACAATCATGCAGAATGATATATTTGGCTTTATTTTTAAAATGGTTCACCGTTATTGTCCGCGCTTCCCATGGAGATTGGTCAACAAAACAAAGATCAATAGGCAAACACTGTAACAATTCATTATTATCTAAAAACTCTTGCCAATAAGAAGCATCTTGTGCAATCAGGTCCGTATTTACATTTTTTTTTGCTACATAAAAAAACTTATGCCAGCCGGAATTATCCTCTTCATATCCATCATGAAGATATTTATCCTTGAATTTCTGTATCCAGGCATAATCATCATCTATTGAGACAAGAATCCTTTTCTCTTTTCTGCAAATTTCATGCAGCATATCGGTGCTGCTATTTCCGCATCCGAATTCTACAATTGCACCGGTTGTTCTTATGGCCATCTGGTAAAGAATAGGCTGGTGGGTCGCGCAAGCCTGTTGATTAAAAATTATTTCTGCAGATAACAGGTGGCAGCTCATGATAAAAGCTGTTAGTAAGTATCGAATCATTGTATCTCCTCAAAAATTCAAAATTTTCAAGGAAACAAAGTATCGGATCAAATAAATATTGAAAACCTTTTTTATTGCGAGACAATATCAAAAGGCAGTTCTTCCAAGTTGCTTCCCAATAATGTAGGAGGCCCGCTAGGACATGCCCAAGGCTTAGATGGAAAAAATACCTTAAAATGCGTAAAGGTTTTACCGAAATCAAAAGTTCCCGGCTCTTGTTTTTTCATATTTGTTTGTCTTTTTACTTTTCCAAGCTGCCCTGCCGTAAAATAATCGCAGTCATGTAAAATAATGTATTTTGCTTTATCTTTAAAGCGCATCACTGTTTCTGTCCGTGCCTCCCATGGAGACTGGTCAATAAAACAAAGATCAATCTGCAGATTTTTCAGCAAAGCACAGCTATTCAAAAATTCCATCCAGTGCGAAGCATCGTTCGACGATGGTTTCTTGGCTACATAGAAAAATTTATGCCAGCCGGAATTATCCTCTTCATATCCATCATGAAGGTATTTATCTTTAAATTTCTGTATCCAGTCATAATTATCATCCATCGAAATGAGTAGTCTTTTTTCTTTTTTACATATTTCATGAAGCATGTCTGTACTATTGTCCCCGCATCCGAATTCCAAAATTGCTCCGGTCGTTCTTGCAGCAATTTCATATAATACCGGCTGATGGGTAGCCCATGCATTTTTATTAAAAGTTATCTCTGCATGTAAAAAACTGCTGCTTATTCCTATAATTATTAAAAGATGCTTAATCATTTTGTCTCCCGGTAAATAATAAAAAATCATTATTGATGATCAGAAAAAAAAATTATACTTTTTTTGTTAGTTACAGAAATGATTGCTTTCTTCAAAAAATCGTATTATGCTCTTGTCAAAGTTAACAATATAGCAATCAACATGTTTAGTTTTTTTTCGCATTTCTTTAAACGTTTTCAAGGATCGGTCTTCGGCGCAATTTTACTTCTTTCAGGCAGCTGTATAGGGATCGGAATGCTTTTTCTTCCAATCGTTGGAGGATTATCCGGTTTCGGCCCTTCCTCTGTGATTTTGGCCCTATGCTGGCTGTTCATGATTGCAACAGCTTTCCTTGTACTGGAGCTTCTTATCGCCTATCCAAACCGTAAACACTTTATCGCGCTGGCAGAAAAAACACTTGGACCTATCGGTAAATCTTTAGTCTATATTACTTTTCTCTTTTTATTTTACTGTCTTCTGATCGCATATCTGTCCAAAGGCGGCGACCTGATCAATCACATGATCGGAAAAATCGGCTTTGCAACCCCCTTATGGCTGGGAGCCCTTATTCTTGCTACGATCACTGCCCTGCTTATTTACTACGGGGCCAAATATGTCGATCATTTTAACAGAATCTGCATGATCAGCTTATTTTTGACCTATTTTTATCTGATGTTTGCCGGCAATGAAAATGTCCGCCCCGAATACTTGCAGTACTCCAACTGGAACCTCGCCATGCTTTCCATTCCTGTCTTTATCGTCTCTTTCGGCTTTCATAACATGATCCCTTCTATCAAAAACTATATCGGCATAAAAAAATCGCGGCTGACAATTTCCATCATCGTCGGAGGAGCCATTCCCTTTTTAATCTATTTTTTATGGATGCAGCATATTTTAAGCATCGTTCCGCCAACAGGGCCTGTCAGCATTTTAGCCAGTTATAAAGCAGGCCAGCTCGCAACCGAGCCTTTAGCCGTCATCTCCCAAAATTCCAACCTGATCTTCTGGGCCTTTTATTTTTCTTTCTTTGCTCTTGTTACTTCCTTGTTTGCCCAAGCCTTAAGCATGCTGGACTTTATGATCGATGGATTTAAACAATACAAAGTACATAAAAGAAGATGGTTCTTAAGCATTCTGATCTTAGCGCCCGCTTTTTTCCTATCGCAAAGTATCGCTAATATCTTTTTGTTATCCCTTGAAATCGCCGGTGGCCTAATGGCCATATTCCTGTTTGGATTTATGCCTGTAATGATGGCATGGAGAAAACGCTACCGCTTTAAAAATACATCCGATGTATTTATCCCTGGAGGAAAACCCATACTGGTCCTCATTTTTTCCATAGCGAGCTTTATTTTTGTGTATGAACTGTTACAGATCCTGCATATCCTTCCGGCAGCTGTCTAAGATTAGTTCCAGCCAAGCTCGCTATACTGAATGTTTTCCTGAAGATGAGCGATCACCTTTCGAATATAGGGTATCACATTTTGCGGCAGATTTTCGATCGGATGCCAGGAAAGCTCCAAACATTTAGAAGGCTCTTTATTTTCGATCTTCCCTTCCCACCTATCCACCATAAAAAATACATCGACCCTTTCCGAATCTTTTGATTTTCGATGCATGATATGAGCGACACGAAGGTCTTTCTCATCAACTGTTATCCCCGCCTCTTCATAAGCCTCTCGAATGGCCGCTTTGGTAAAAGACTCTCCTTTTTCCACATGCCCGGCTACAAAGCTGTAATTACCGTCTTCATATCCTGTGTTCTGTCTTAAAAGAAGAAGAATCTTTCCTTCTTTTAATAAAACAAGATAAGAAGCAGTGATGTTTTGGTTTTTTAGTTTTTGCATTTACTTCGCCGTCTGTTCTTTTTCCAACAACTGTTTCAGTTCACCCATATTCTGCATTACGCGTGTTTGTCCCATTTTCATGGAGCGCTGCATAATTTCCGGTATTTTTTCTAGGGTTTTCTGTCCTGTTTTCGTCTTGTAAAAGGCTACGATTTCTTTCAGTTCATTTTCCGTAAATACTTCCGCATAGATATCAGCTACCTCTTTATACAGGCTTTCAGCTCCCATATATTTTTGATAAAAGTCTCTAATTGCCGTCTCATGCTTGCTCATGTTGGGATCCATTTGCTTGATCGTTTGCACGGCTCCATTAATAGAGTCGTCCATGATTTTCTCAAATCGAACAACTTTTAAAAGCTCATTTGCCGCTTTCCGCGCACCTTCATTAGCTGTTACCATTAAAGGGACTGCAGCTATCGCTATGATTAAAAGATTTCTAATTAAATCTTTGTATGTTTTTTTCATTGTACCTACCTATTGTAAAACTATAAAAGTATATCAAAAATATGACTCTTTGCATAAAAAGTCAAACTGCAAAAAAATACCTTTCCAATACAAACTTGCTTTTTCTTGACAATTAAAATTTTTCTAATATCTTTTTGGAAATTTTTTAATTTTACAGGAATTTTTGATGACAATGGCCCCAATCAATGCAGGAATACTTAAAAATTTTCTAGAAGGTATTGGAAGCTCTCTTATTCCATATGTTGGCCGACATTTTGATCAGAGAGATAGAGCTTTAATGATCCAAGAACGAGATGCGGCTACGCGAGAACGAGATGCAGCCACGCGAGCACAACATGCAAATACAGTTCAAACAGCGGTTGAAGTAGTCAATTACCTAGCAAGGACTCTTGTAGCTGCAAGCATTAGCGGCGCTATTGGCATAACATCTATTAAAACCTGTGATATTACAAGATGGTCTTTAAGAGAAACCTCCGCAGGATGCTCGGCAACCAATGCTTTAGGCGTTCTTATGTTAGCAGTAAGCGCAGGTACTTTAAGCTTAGCTTTAGTTCAAAGCTATGTGGCAATACAGGTATTGATTAATAAATAGATATCAGAACCCTTCAAAAAGGCTATTTTTTGCGATAACTATTGGTAAAAACCTTTTCATGGTCAGGGACTTCTTCTTTTATGCAATATAACTGCATTCTTCCCTTTCTGAAGCTTTCTTTTTAGGAGGAAGATATTTAGAATAAGCTGCATCAACATCAAAAGGCTTAGGCTCTTCTCCTAGAAAATAAGAAATCTCTTCTTTATTGAGAAGACTCTGAACATATTGGCCTACTACATCAAGAAGAATGCGGACACCTTTTAATTTCAGTTCTTCGTCTTTTTCAAGAATCTTCGCAATTACCGGATCATCCTGCAGCTGTAAATCGCTTTCATATTCATGATTGGCATCCTCAATAAATTTAGCAATGATCGCCTTTTTTCGTTCGATATCAAAACCCTCGCTAAAATCGACAGTTCGTACTCGGCTTTCCAAGGCGACAGAATCTTCTTCTCCAAGAACATCAGAAAAGCTGCGATTGGCTCCCAACATAACTATAACATGACGGATAGAATGAGTAGCATTGCAATATCGTTCAATAGGAAATTCGAGCATTCCTGCTTCTAATATACCATGCAAAAAAGTATGAACTGCATTACCGGAAGGATGAGAAAAAGATCCATGTTCTCCTCTCTTTAAGACTTTATCAATTTCATCAATGAACAGAATAATGTTTGCAGGAAGCTTTGCAGGATCTTTCAGTTTTGATTCTAAAAGAGCATCTAAAACAACCCCCATTTCAGGATCATTACTCCACATGTTTTTACCAGTAATAGATCTATACTCAGATATCTTGATCTCACAGAGAGGCAATTCTAATGCCGCAGCAATTTGCCTTACTAAAAAAGTCTTTCCTGTTCCAGGAGGGCCGACAAGGATAACAGGAATAATTCTCTTACTAGGCGCCTGTATATAGGAATGACTACAGATTTCAGAAAGAATCCGCGCCATCTGTTCTTTTACGGAAGGTGAATAGTGTTGAAGAACATTAACAACTTTCGGATTTCTTCGCTCCAATTGCTTAGGATAATGAGGAAGAAACAAAACTTCTTCTAAAGCGGTAGATATTTCTTTTACATCATAATTATGATATTCCAAATAATAGGCATATCTTGTAAGCATCTGGTCCATGAATTCTTGCATAGATGGCGTATACAGGTGTTTTTGTGCGTCAAACTTCTCTCTATACTCAGCGGCTTTTCGGATAGAAGGATTCACCATAAAAGGAGAAACAAGAAGACAAGCTTTGCGGCCAATATTTGAAAGAGAATTGCCAATAATATTTGCCAACAAGGGCGCTATCATAATAGCTGTGGCCATATTTTTATCCGCTGCCTGAGGATCACTTGGGTCTGCTTTTTGTAAAGCAATGCTACTTGCCAAGACACCTAAACCAGCCGTGCGAATAATTTCAATTGAAAGCTCTTTGAGCAAAGACCGTTTATAAGGATTGTCAAATGAATTCCGTATTGTTTCAACCGCATATCTAACCTTTTCCAAAGTCAAATTATCCGTACAATATTGTAACGGCTTAGATCCATAATTAAACATTGATTGAACAATAACATTATTTTTAATAAAACTCGTCATAAACACCTGAAATATCTTTTTTTTAAATTATAAATAATATTATA